>JAWWPL010000047.1:0-12685 GCA_033850605.1 Blastocatellia bacterium
TAAGTCGCGACACCGCGGACCCCGAAAGATACGTCGAGACCTTCGTCACTGAATCGTGGGGCGATCATTTGCGCCAACACGAAAGAGTCACCGCCGAGAATCGCGAAGTAGAACAGCGTGCTCAGGCATTTCATCTCGGCCCTGAGCCGCCGAAGATTACTCATCTGATTGCAGAGCAATTGCCTGAATAAGGAAAAGCAATCCGCGTGTTCGTGATGCCATGTTTGAAGAGTATTATTGGGCGTTGCCGACAGTTAGGTAAGTTATTTGGGCCCCCCTTTGATAAATGAAATCTGTTTCAAGAGGAAAGGATATGATCATGGCTGAGAATGTGGGAGCAAAGACAGTGGTTCTGGTGCATGGTGGCTTTGTGGACGGCTCTGGTTGGGAGGGCGTCTATAACATTTTGCGGAAGGACGGCTACACAGTTGCGGTCGTTCAGAATCCGACGATATCGCTCGCCGATGATGTCGCCGTAACTAAGCGCGTTATTGACGCTCAAACCGGCCCGGTAGTCCTCGTCGGACATTCATACGGTGGAGCAGTAATCACCGAGGCCGGCAACGATCCAAAAGTCGCGGGGCTCGTCTATATCACCGCGTTTGCGCCGGACAAAGGTGAGTCGGTGAACAGTCTCATTAAGGATCCGCCGCCAGACGCACCGGTGCCGCCAATCCTGCCACCGCAGGACGGTTATCTCTTCCTCGATAAGACGAAGTTCGCAGCGTCGTTCGCGGCTGACGTGGAACCGGAAAAGGCCGCGTTCATGGCAGACTCTCAAGTGCCGTGGGGCCTTGAGGCGTTGGGGGGCACGATCGGTGAACCGGCTTGGAAGACCAAACCGAGTTGGTACTTGCTCGTAACCGAGGACAAGATGATTCCTCCGGCGGCCCAGCGTTTCATGTCCCAGCGCGCGGGCGCGACGGTCGACGAGGTTGCGGGTAGTCACGCGATCTACGTGTCGCGGCCGGATGCAGTAGCCGCGATCATAAAGAAGGCCGCTGCTGCAGCGAAGGCAGCGGCAACTTGAGCGCTGGGTTTGATTTGGGGGCGACTCCTGAACAGGTCCTAGGATCGGAGCGCGGTGGATGGAGGAGAGTCTCTGCCTTCACCGCGCTACGATCTCGCCTTCACTACTTCCCAACGTCGTGTCGCGTAAAAGTAGTTCAAGTTTGACCACTGGCGCTTCGCCTACTACTTTTGCTTGATTATCTAGACACTGGACCCGCGTGGCAGGGTAAGTCGTGCCGGCAAATTCCCTCCATCGCACGCACTGCAGAATTAAACGCCGTGATGATCGATCCGCCTTTTTTACCAACCACTAAATCGCCGATCAGATAGAGACCGGGCACGTTCGTCGCGCCCGCCTCATCGAACAGCGGGCCGTCGCCGTTGAAGGTAATGTCCAGCGTGTGCAGGAAGTTAGTAGGAGTTGTGCCTCCCAGTGCGAATATCACTCGGTCGAATATGCGAGCTGGGTGTTCGCTTTCGGCAAAAGTGATGCTGGGTCGTCCTGCCTCATCTTTGATCTCTTTGATGTTTGAGCTTCGGAGTATTTCAACCTCACCACGCTGTTCCATGGCTAGCAGCGCATCGTGGTTCTGCTGATTGAGTCGCGCGAAATCTGCCTTTCGATATGAAAGCATAATGCGATTATCCTGTTGGCGAAGATACTGCACGTATTCGGCTGCCGTATCTCCGCCGCCAACGACCAGCACCGCCTCCCTTTGAATCTGTTGCGACGTCATATCAAAGAGAAGTCGCTCCTTAAGTGTTGGTGGCAGCCGGTATTCTTTCGGCTTATTCGGGCGGCCGAATATCCCGATCGCACACGCGAGCACCTTGCTTTCATAAACACCTTGCGACGATTCGACCTGGAAACGCGCAGCACCTTCCCCTTCCAGTGTCCGCATCCCGTAAACCTCAGCGTTGAATTTGATGTTGACGTGATAGTCACTGATGATCTTGTCGAAGAATTGGAGAGTCTCTGGCTTCGTCATATCTCTAACGCACAACAACCCTTCGCAACGGGCGGCAAACCCTTTGTAGTTCGCCGTCGTTAGCTTTTTTTCGGGATAGAGTTGTCTGATTGCCGAGTTGTGAGTCGGCCCTTTTTCGAGAATCAGGATTTGCGACGGATCAATACCAGAGGCAAAGGCCTCAGCTGCCAACGCAATCCCGCCGGGTCCGGCGCCGATGATGATTAGGTCATGCATATTAGCGGCAGCGTTATCTTCCCGATGCCTGATCTCCTCGGAGCGTCATCACGGTACTGGAAACCTGCGCAACCAGCTTGTCATCATCTCTAAGGACGTCGCAAACATAACGACTAATCTGTCGACCGACATTCACAGGTTTTGCGATCGCGCGAATTCGGCCACTCCATACCGGCCGAAAGAAATTGATCTGCAGATCAATACTAGTGAAGCTCTCGTCTTCTTTCAGGCTGCTTGCATGGGCCGTTCCGATGGCCGCATCAGCAATATCGCACAACACTCCGCCGTGGATCGTTCCCATCGGATTTGCATGGACTTCAATATCAGCCACGAGTTCCATCGTTGCCGTGCCAGGGCCAACCTCTATCAGTCGGAAACCTAATGTCTTCGCGATTGTCGGAGGGTAGATGAAGCGTGACCCGTCGGCGGGAGCCTCTCCGGTCTCAGCCACTTTTCTGAAAAACTCGAGATTAGATAGTTTGTCCATTCGTGTAGGATTTCATCGGTCAAGAGTTAGAACGAAATAAATCCAGCTGCTGCCTATGTGTCATTTTCTGCGAGTAGCTTCTGAATCAATCGTTCGGCCTCGTCATAGCCTCCTTCACCCACGTGCCTCCATCGAATTCGTCCTTGCTTATCGAGGAGAAAGGTGGTGGGCCAGGCTTCGACATGATAAGCGCTCCAGGTTTGGTAGTCGTTATCAGTAACTACAGCGTAACGAATCCCCAGAGAAGTAACTTCGCGGCGAAGGTGTTCGACGTTTCTTTCTTCATCGAACTCAGGTGAGTGCACTCCAATGACAGTAAGGCCTTTCTCGCGGTAGCGATCAGTCCAGCTCTTGACGAACGGCAAGGTGTTACGACAGTTGATGCAGCCGAAGGTCCAGAACTCGATTAGCACGACGCGACCGCGCAGCTCAATGAGCTTGAGTGGCTCTGAGTTTATCCATTCACCAGTTGCCAGCTCGGGAGCAGTCGCAGATTCCGAACTTTTGTATTGAGCGGAGCTGCCAAACGAACTGCGTATTAGCTTCGTCAACCCCGTGGCATAGCTTATCGCCGCTACAATAAGGACGGCGACAACAATCCCGATTAACATGTTTCGTCGTCCGTCCATCGATGCTTCCCCAACTCTTTGTTGTTGCGCAGCCTATAGTCACTAACCATCAACTTCGAGCACAGCTTCGGCAAAGGCCTTTGGCGCTTCGCACTTTACCTTCTTCCAGATAACTAATGGTTAGTCTGTTCTGGCAGGCGTGCCGGCAGATTTAGCTCGCCACTCTGGCTTGCGTTCTCTGCTCGCACTCGCTAATGCGCGGCGAACTCCTGCGGCATCAAAATCGGCGGCATATACTGGAGTGCCCGGTTGCTGCCGCCATGAGTCGTCGAGCCCGCCTGCATCGACCCCATCGAATCCGAGTTCATCGATGAGTTCTAGAACGACAGACTTGGCTCGCTCGTCATCGCCGGCCACGGGGAGGGCTATGCGGTCTGGCGCTCCGGCGGGCCTGCCGAACTTCAAAAGGTGCTCCGCATAAATATTATTAAAGGCTTTTACAACTGGCCGTCCCAGTTGCTGAGAAACCCAGCGGCTCTCGACCATTCCATCTTCGATTCCGGCAATGCGTCCGTCACGTTGTTGTGGATAGTAGTTGCCGGTATCAACGACAACCACGTCATCAGTCATTCCGGCGAACAAATCGCGAGACAGGTCTGGAATGTTTTTCTCCGGAATAGTTACGATTACGACCTCGCCACGTTTCGCGGCCTCGTGGACTGTGACGGGCGTGGCACCGGTCTCTTCCGCAAGATCGGCAAGAGTTTCGGGGCCGCGCGAATTGGCTACGAATACTTTATGACCGAGCTCACGGAAACGACGAGTTAGATTGCCGCCAATATTTCCCGCACCAATGATTCCTATGTTCATGTTCTGCTCCCTATACTAAGCACCAACAACATCCGGAAGAATAAGCGTTTCACTCCTCGACTTGCTACTTGAGCGCTGAAAAGCTTGTTGGATCCATGAAGTAGCTGTCGATACGGTTCGCCAGCGTACCATTAGTCTCAGAGTCGGCCTTTACTTTTTTCCATTCCGGATCGGCTTGGAATTCAGCCCAGTTCTTCCGGGCCTCCTCGCGGCTGGGGTGCTGCAGGATGTACACAAAGAGATTCTGCGAATATGGAGCGTCTTGCGGACGCCAAAAGCCAATGCTCTTCATATTGTGTCGCTTGAAAATAGCGTCGGTGTGATCGCCAAACCGAGCGATTAGCGCATCCATCTTGCCCTCGTTAACCTGATACAGGCGCAGCTCGTAGATGTGCTGCGAGTCCTTCGATCCGCTTGCAGGTTCCATTGTGCCCTCCCATCCACTCTCGTGCTAAGCGAATGGCACGGGCGTCCCGCCCGTGAAGACACCGCAGATGCGCGTGCCACGTCAACTGCACCACTACACCAAAATCTGTTTCTCCATGCCGCCGTACGTAAACGTAAAGGTCATCCCCATCAAAAGATTCACCAGGGCGCGTCAAGATTGTTGCTCAGGCAGGCAACTCCGTCCCCGCTTGCTCTGCCGCCATGTAGTCGGCATACCAATCGGACCAGTTCTCATCGCGATGGCCAAGACTCTTTTCGTGCACGCCGTGGGCAGCCTCCGCGCGCCGCATCGCGCTCGCCAAATCGCTTGCGGAGCCGAATGCAGTTACGCCTGTGTCGATGCGCCCAGGCAGACGCGTCGTGATTTCCTGCAACAGCTAACTGTTGCCATCGGGATCGCTAAACACCGCGCGTGAGCGGTAGGTGCCACGTTCAGGATCCAAACCATTAACTGGGCCTTCGGGGGTAAGGTGGAAGATCTCTCCTACATCGATGCCCGCACCGACCAGCGCATCCCGGACTGCCTGGATGTCGGAAACGATTAGGTAAGTTTTCTGGGCGGAACCGGGCGAGGCCGACGTTAGGTTCTTGCCGAATTGGATGGAGCACGACGAGCCGTGCGGCGTGAACTGAAACACGCCGGAGCCGGGCGGGGTGACGTCCTGCCGCCACCCGAGCCTCTGGTAGAACTTCTCCGCCCGGTCAACATCCGAGACCGGGATGACGATCACTTCCAGCTTCATGTCGACTGCAGCGACCTTAGGCTCGTTGGCATTGTTATCGCGGATTGCATTTGTCGGACGCTCATCGAGCTTAAACTCCGCCGTATAGGTACCGGAACCACGCGTAGAGCTCGACTGAGCGAAAATCGCCGCGATGACTTCACGCCCCTCGATCGGCCGTACCAGGAGCGGGCTGTTGAATACGATGTTATCGGCAAGCAGCTCGCTCACCTGGGCGCGTGTGGGCTTACCAGATTCCCGTAGTTTGCGTAAAGGATGCATTTGATTTCTCCTATAACTCTGATCACGTTCGTTACCGGCCTACTCTCCAAATTGGACTTGATTTACATGATTTGAAAAACACGAACCTCACTCACTCGTTTCTGAATCTTGTTAATCGTGTAAATCCTGTCCATTCTTCTTCTCAGGATCTTTGGTGGACGTTAGCGACTTGCAAGTCTGCAAGCCATTTCAACGCCGACAAGCTCGGCATGAAGAAGTACTCACCGCCGCGAAGCACGTTGAAGGTTTCGATGCTGTGGAGGCGGCGTCTCACCGGCTCCTTCGGGATGGTGAACGTTGCTCCTTCTTCCTGCAGCCCGACAATGGGATCACGCTCGTTACCGGCGCCGATGAAATTGCCGTCGTTGATCCGACATAGATGCGCCCAAGGCATGAGCAGCGCGAAAAGTCTCGAAGATCCCGCCCTCAGCGCGGTGTACGGCCGCAACGAGCTCGGCCGAGTGGTAGAACGGTAGGTGGTGATTCTGATTGGACTGCCGAGGTTCCGACTCTAGTTTGGCTTGCGTTTTCATCTTGTCCCCTTTAGTGACATGCCGAATTCAATCGGGCCAGTTCCGATCTAATTGTCCGGTTGGAGGATTACACTCCAAGTGAGGAAATTGGTCTATTAGACGAAGGTATCGATCGATACTTTGGTATTGGTCCTCATAAAGCGTTTGCCATCCTCGACAGGATAGGATTGAAAGCGAAGCTGTGCCGCTCAACTCTTGACTTTGACTTTTCTACCTTGCCTCTTGGCTCCCCAACCCGCATGCGAATTTCGCAAGGCGAAATCGCGCTTCGCGGTCCAAGATAAGATGACGCAAGCCGACAAACTCAATTGACTTGCCATATCATGATGCCTACTATTCCTGCATGAATTCTGATCTGCTCAACCGGATAACTTCTAATCCACGCCAGTGCGGTGGGCGTCCCTGCATCCGTGGCATGCGCATTCGGGTAAAGGACGTACTCGATATGCTGGCGGGCGGCGCCACTGAAGCGGATATCCTTCAGGATTATCCGTATCTTGAAGCGGAAGATATTCGCGCCTGCCTTGAGTACGCCTCCGCCCAAGTTGATCACGCGGTTGTGATGGTCGGACCGTGACTTTCCTCATCGACGCTCAATTACCACCCGCGCTGACAAGCTGGCTAATTCAGCAGGGCATACAGCCCAACAGTCGACGATCTTGGTCTGCGCAGCGCTGATGACTTCGTCATCTGGAACCACGCTTCAGAGAGTGGCGCAATTGTCATTACAAAAGATGAAGACTTCGCTGAGCGCACCGCCCGCACGACAACCGGTCCAGTGATCGTTTGGCTTCGCATCGGCAACGCCAGAAATCGCGTCCTCATTCGATGGTTGTCGCCCAGATGGAAGGAAGTAGTCGATCATCTCAATTCCGGACATCGGTTAATTGAAGTGCGTTGATATCGCTATTCAGTTTCCTTCATCTCGCAATCCGAATTTCATGATCCGAAACATTGAGACCGTTTCCGCTGTCTTTTCCACGCTCTTGCCGCATTAGACATCAAAAACGGTGGACATTTTAAGCGTAGCTGGCGCATCCTCTTGCCGTGGATCCCGTGCCCAACAAGAGCGCAATTGGCGAGGACCTCAGCGAGCGATTGGCGCGCACTGAAGAGGCCCTGCGGGCGCGCGAACTTAGCTTCCAATTAATCGTCGACAGCACGCCGGTTCCGGTGGCAGTCACGACGCCGACCGGTGAAGTCGAAGCACTCAACCAACCATCCCTCGAATACTTCGGCAAGACATTCGAGGAGCTAAGAGGTTGGAAAGCTTCTGACGTCGTCCACCCAGATGATCTTCAGCACACGATTGCGACGCAGCAAAAGGCTCACGAGACCGGCAGTGCGTACAACGTCGAGAGCCGCCACCGCCGCGCCGATGGGATCTATCGCTGGTTCAATGTCCGCGGCTTTCCCCTGCGAGATAATGAAGGGCGCATCCTTCGCTGGTTTCACCTGCTAATCGACATCGACGATCGCATGCGGGCAGAGGCCCAACTTGCCGGCGAGAAGCGATTGCTCGAAATGGTAGCGGCGGGCTCAGCGCTCACCGATGTGCTCACCGCACTATGTCGGTTTGTGGAAGACACTGCCGCGGACTGCAAGTGCGGTATATATTTGATCGACTGGAGTGGGCCGACATTCCACACTGGCGCAGCGCCCAGCATGCCTGCGACTTTCAACGATGCTCTTGAAGGATTAAGGGTGGAAGCGACGGCCGGACCGTGCGCACTGGCAGCGCTTACCCGGTCGCAGGTAATCGCCGAAGATTTTGAATCAGACTTGGATTGGCAACAGAGTCTGATCCGGCCGCTCGCGCTTGGTCATGGATTACGAGCACAATGGTCGACGCCGATTTGTTCTCGCGATGCCAGTGTGTTGGGAACGTTCGCGATCTTTCAGGACCATCCTGCCAGCCCCACTCCAGTTCAGCAGGATCTCATCGCTCAAGTTACTCACATTGCCAGCATTGCCATCGAGCGTGCGCTGGCGGATGAGGCTCTGCAGTCGAACGAGCGCAATTTGAGCCTGATCATCAACACCATTCCTACGCACATTTACGTATTGAACACCGAAGGAGCCGTCCAGTATGTCAATCAGGCTGTGATGGATTACACCGGCCTCAGTCTGAAGGATGTAAAACAAAAGGATTATCGGGATCGTGTCATCCACCCGGAAGATTTTGAGAGAGTCCGCGCAGGGCGCGCGGCATCGCTGAGGCGGGGCGCACCATTCAGCACTGAGCAGCGCGTCCTCGGCAACGATGGGCAATATCGCTGGTTCCTGGTGCGCTACAAGCCCTTGCTCGATGAGCAGGGACGTATCGTTCGGTGGTATGTGGGCGCGTTCGACATCGAGGACCGAAAACGGGCACAGGAAGCCGTGCGTCGTAGCGAGGCGTTCCTCGCGGAAGCCCAGCGGCTCACCTTAATCGGTAGTTTTTCCTGGCTCGTCGCGACCGATGAGCTGGCATGGTCAGAGGAGCTCTATCGTATTTATGAATTCGATTCGGGAATCAAAATCACACTCGAGGTCATCCGTACGCGCGTGCACCCGGAAGATCTAAGCTTGTACGAGAAAATGGTCGAACAAGCACGAAACGGTTCCGAGGATTTTGAATGGCAATACCGCTTACTGATGCCTGACCAATCGATCAAGTACATGCACGCAGTGGCTCAAGCGACCCGGGACCCGAGTGGCCAACTGGAGTACATCGCGGCAGTTCGGGATGTTACCGCTCGCCGGGTTTCGGACGAAGCTCTGGACAAAGCGCGGTCGGAACTCGCGCACGTAACCCGAGTCATGACGCTAGGGGCTTTGACGGCGTCGATCGCGCATGAGGTCAATCAACCGTTGTCGGGCATTATTACCAACGCAAGCACCTGCATGCGAATGCTTGACGCTGATCCGCCCAATGTCGACGGCGCGCGCGAAACCGCAAAGCGCACAATTCGCGATGGCCGCCGCGCGGCTGACGTGATCACAAAACTGCGTGCGCTATTTACTCACAAGGACGGAACGACGGAGTTAGTGAATCTGAATGAAGCCGCGCGCGAGGTAATTGCCCTTTCACGCACTGAGCTGGAACGGAACCGCGTGATTACGAAGATCGAACTCGACGACGAGCTGCCGCCGGTAATGGGCGATCGCGTGCAACTGCAACAGGTGATTCTCAATCTGCTGCGTAACGGCTCGGACGCAATGAGCGATGTGGATGATCGGCCGCGCGAATTATTGTTGAGAACTGAAGTGGAAGAAGCTGGGCGGGTGCGACTGAGTGTTCAGGATGCGGGAGTAGGTTTCGAGCCTCAATCACTCGACCGGCTATTTCAGACGTTCTACACAACTAAAGAAGAAGGTATGGGAATCGGCCTCGCTGTAAGTCACTCGATCATTGAGAATCATCATGGTCGTTTGTGGGCTTCGCCGAATGATGGTCCGGGCGAGACGTTTTCGTTTTCGATTCCGTGCGTTGTCGACCGGAAACCAGACGTTGACGGATCATAAGGCCGCGTTCGGCTCCTGGCTGTTTTGAGATTCTCAGGCAAAGTCAGACGATCCACGAAACAACACGAACCGTTCTTTTCGTGCCAATTTCGTGTGATTTCGTGGATTGCTTTTGTTCAACGAAAAGACAAGACGACACACCAATTCGGCACCACCTAACGCTGACTCAAACCAACAAGTTCTCGATCTTGACCGGCAGTTCGCGCACCCGAACTCCAGTTGCATGATGTACCGCCGCCGTAATCGCAGCCGCAATGCCGGCCAAGCCAATCTCGCCTATTCCCCGCGCGCCGAGTTCATTAATCTCCTTGTCGGGATAGTCCAGGAACGTCACGTCGATGGGCGGCGCGTCGGCGTTTACCGTCACCATGTAGTCGGCCAGGTTGCTGTTGATAGGCGCGCCGTTCTGCGGATCGTAAATGGTTTCTTCGAACAGCGCCATGCCGATGCCCATGACTACCGCGCCCTGGATTTGATTGCGGCCGGTAAGCGGATTCAGAATCCGGCCGGCATCCATCACGGTCACCACGCGGCTCACCCGCAAACGGGCGATCTCTGCCTGCCATGTCACTTCGACGAAATGACAGCCGAATGAGTGCTTGGATAACTTCGGGTGTGGATCAAAGGCCGTCATCTCAGCACTGCCGCTGCCGGTGACCAGACGTGCATTCGCGCGACGCAGCAAGTCGCCGAACGGAACGGCTTTCGCGGAACCCTCGGCCTTCACGAAGACGCGACCACTCTCCAACACAAGATCGTCCGGCTTGCGCCCGAGGAATGGGGAACCAGGGGTCGTGACCGCGATGATTAACAGCGATGCGATCGCCTGGTCAGCAGCCTTGAAGACGGCCGGGATCACTGAACTGGTGGCCAGGGAACCGCCCGAGATTGGACCATCCGGAAGCGCGCTGTCACCCAGCTCGACTTCGATCTTGTCGAGTGGGACGCCGGTCTTCTCCGATGCAAGCTGTGCCAGAATGGTGTACGTGCCGGTGCCAATGTCTTGCGTGGCGCATGAAACGCGCACGGTGCCGTCGTCGCGCAATTGGACGTTCGCTGCGGCTTCGAATCGACCTGCTATCCATGCCGCACCAGCCACTCCCCAGCCCAGCGTAAGACCATCGCGTTTCATAGAGCCAATAGCCGGGTCCCGCTTCGCCCAACCGAACTTATCAGCGCCTGTATTCAGGCACTCAACGTAATGACGCGATGAAAACTGTAGACCATTTGATTCGTCGATCTTCGGTTCGTTGAGGATGCGAAACTTTACGGGATCGATCTTGAGCCGATCTGCCATCTCATTCATCGCCGATTCTGTCGCGTAAAGACCGGGCACCGCACCGGGACCACGCATGTCGGCTGTTGCGCCGATATTACGTCTGGCGCGTCCGAAGCTCACGCGCAAGTTGGGCACGCTGTAGTGGAAGGGCGTGGCTTCGCCGCAGTCTTCGTGATAATCGTCGCGCATCGACATGTGATAGACGTAGTCGTGCATGAAAGAAATCAGCTTGCCGTCGCTGGTTGCGCCGAGCCGAACACGCTGTTGCGTACGCGCCCGATGCCCGACCGACTGGAACATCATCTTGCGGCTGACGACCAGCTTCACCGGCTTGCCGAGCTGCCGGGCCGCTGCTGCAGCAAGCGGAACATGGGTCCAGGGATAAAGCTTGCCACCGAAACCCGAGCCCAGAAACTTCGAAATGACGCGCACGTTCTCTTTAGCAAGGCCGAACATTTGTGCCAGCACACTGCGCGCGTTGACCACCCCCTGCGTAGAGTCATACAGCGTTAGCGAATCGCCATCCCACATCGCGGTGGTAGCGTGGAGCTCGAGCGGATTATGGGTTTCGGCAGGCGTGACGTAGGTTTCGTCGAGCTTGACGGGCGCGTTCGCGAAGGTGCCTTCGGCATCTCCCCGCTTGCTTTGCACTCTTTCAACCGGGCCGTAAGTCGAAAGGATTACGGGAGGATCGTTGCCCGCCTCAAGATGAGCTTCAACATTTAGCGTTTCTTTCGCGTAAGTGGCGCGCACTACATCGGCGGCAGCTTTGGCGGCCTCGAATGTGTCGGCCACTGCAAGAGCGATGTATTGGCCGTAATAGTGAATCACATCGTCTTCGAAAGGAGGCCGGCGCTCTTCGCACACGCGATCGAAGCCCGGCGCCGGAGTCGAGCGGAAGATCTTGCCGATGTTCCTGCGGTGGAGAACTGCTCGCACCCCCGGCATCTTCTCGGCGGCCGCAGTGTCCAGCGTGAGCAGCTTCCCATTCGCGATGGTCGCTTCTACGGGAACGGCATAAAGCATTCCGGGAAACATGAAGTCGGATGTGTACTTCGCCAGTCCGGTGACTTTGCGCGGCCCGTCGATACGCGGTGTATCGCGTCCGATCGGAGAAGTTGCTGGCGATGACTGTGTTGTCGCCATGGTTCGCTCCTTTTGTAAGACAACGGTCAACTCTTCTTAGCAAGACTTATCTTCCTCGTCCCGTAGGGACGAAATGTTTATAGAAGCATGACTCCAAAAGGATCCTTCCTCGCTCCAGAGGAGCGAAACGTGTTCGACTTGAGCAGTCATGCCCGAAAACATTGCGCTCCGCTGGAGCGCGAGTGATACGGTTAATAACGGTGCTATAAACATTTGGCTCCTCTGGAGCCAGGATTTCGTTTGCGGCCCAAGCCGCTTAAGGGACTCACCCATTCGTCGCGACTCGCAGGGCGTGCGTCAGGCACCGCCTGGCCAATTCAATTTTGAACTTGTTCTCGCTCTGCGGCTTTGCATTGCGCAGCGCAGCTTCGGCCGCCTGGCGAAAGCTCGCATCGTTCGCTGGCTTGCCCGCAAGCGCGGCCTCAGCCTCGGGTGAGCGCCACGGTTTTGTGCCCACGCCGCCGAGGGCGATACGCGCACGTGTGATTCTGCCACTGGCGATTGTTATCACCACCGCTGCCGAGCTAAGCGCAAATTCGTATGACGCGCGATCGCGCAGTTTCAGGTACAACTGTTTACTTCCGGTGACTGGTTGAGGCAACGTGACATGAGTGATGAGGTCACCAG
>JAWWPL010000118.1:0-8009 GCA_033850605.1 Blastocatellia bacterium
GAGTAGATCTGAAATTATCAGGGCTGTAGGCGAGAAACCGCCGACGCCGGAAACCGTGGCATGATGCCGGAATAGCAGCGTCAAATCCGCAAAAAAATCCTGCGCATGCCAGCCGATAAAGAGGCCAATACCCAGACTGACCATATAGCCACCGAGCAGGAAAGCATACGCCGAGAATCGCGTGAACGGCTGGTCCGGCTCACTCTCTTCGCTCGTAATCGAGTAATTGACGTCGTCAGGCTTGTATGTGTAATGCGCGATGTATTCGCGCAGCCGGCGGATCAAATGCCAGATCCCCATCATGAAGAGGGTAACCAGAATGGCCTTGCCGGCCACGCCGAACGATTCCCACAGCGGCGGCTTGATCATTGCCACAAAGAACGTCGAAAGAAAGAGCGAAACCGTGGTAAAAACGGCGCGCTGACGCTCCATATTCTCGCGCCGATCATTCTCAAGTATCTGATTGACGACCCGATCCCAGCGAGCCTGGGCAGCGATGTTGCTGGCCCGCTTCGCATGCGGATTGTTGTCTAGTCCAAGGAACGGAAACGCAGTAGGGGCTTGATCAAGCTGCTGATCATGGAAGGCGCGTTCCTGAGGATCGATCAGAGTGTGGTAAGCCAGAGACAGGAGGGCAAACTCGCGAGCAGCTTTTTCCGACCCTCGATTCACATCCGGGTGGCGCTTCCGCGCGAGCTTCCGGTAAGCGGATTTGATTTCAGTAGCCGTCGCGCTCCGCTTGACGCCCAGAACGTGATAATAGTCAGTCATTGCAAGGGGGCAATGTTAGCGAAGAGGCGGGCAGCCAACAACGGCACCCGCGCCTCTGATCCGCCCGCGATTTTAACATTTCCGGAATGGCGAGAGCGAGCCGTTTAATGACTGCAGGTCTTTAATTTGTCTTAGGTGCCGGAGGTCACGCACGAACCATTACGGCTGGCCCAAGGGATTGCGGCTTTGCCGCCCGATGTGCGGAAAGGCTCTGCCTTTCCGTTACGCTTAGTCGTTTCCGAGGCTATGCCTAATGCGTGTGATCAAGTGAGGCGTAGCCTCGTGAGAATTACGGTGGCTCCTCGGAAAGGCATAGCCTTTCCGCACATCGGGCGGCAGAGCCGCTAATGATCCCGAAGCATTACTTCTTACAAAAAGCTGGGTTGCGGTCAATTTCCGTTTTGACGGGCGGAACTCTCAACGAATTCGATCAAAGTTCGCACCGCTACACCGGTTGGACCTTTGGAGCGGTACGGTTGAGCAGTGTCGCCCCAGGCAGTACCGGCAATGTCGAGATGAGCCCAGGAGGTGTCATCTGCGAATTCCTTGAGAAAGGCGGCCGCGGTAATCGTGCCGGCTTTTTTGCCGCCGACGTTCTTGATGTCGGCAATATCACTCTTAATCTGATTCGTGTATTCGCTGTCCAACGGTAACTGCCAGAACTTTTCTCCAACTTCCTTCCCTGCTTCAATCACCTGATCAATAAGAGTCTGATCCGTGCCCAGGATGGCCGTGTTAACGTCGCCGAGAGCGATTGAAACTGCGCCCGTCAGTGTCGCCATATCAATGATCTGGGTGGCCCCGAGTTTCTTTGCATAAGCGATCGCGTCCGCAAGCACCAGGCGGCCCTCGGCGTCTGTGTTGATGACCTCAATGGTCTTGCCGGTCATTGCTTTCAAGATATCACCCGGCTTGGTCGCCTTTCCCGAGGGCAAATTCTCTGAGCATGGGGCGACTCCCAGCACCGGAATCGACGGCTTCAACTGAGCGATCGCCTGCATAGCGCCGATAACGGTGGCGGCGCCAGTCATGTCGTACTTCATCAACTCCATGTTCTCACCCGGCTTGAGCGAGATGCCGCCTGAGTCAAACGTGATTCCCTTACCCACCAGGGCCAGCAGTCCTTTTTGTTTCCGGCCGCCTTTGCGCGGCTCGTACTTCATCACAATCAACTTTGGCGGCTCGTCAGATCCGCGCGAGACTCCCAGCAGCGATCCCATCCCCAACTTTTCCATCTGCCGTTGATCCAGAACATCGAAACTCAGCCCGAATTGTTTCGCGACTTTCTGCGCCCGGGCTGCTAGGATTGTAGGCGTCAGATAACCCCCAGGCTCGTTCGCGAGATCCCGGGTAAAGTTCGTGGCTTCACCGATAATACGGCCGCGTTCAGCGCCCTGTTGTAATGCTTTTTTATCACCGCCCTCAATTACAATCGCGATGTGATCCAACTCGCGCTCTTCCTTGTCTTTGGTACGATACTTATCAGGCTCAAACAATCCCATGATCGCACCCACCATCGCGGCCTGCGTGACCTTTCCCACATCGCCGTCCGCTCGTGGCGCGATGGCAACCGACTTGGCGTTCTTGCTTCTGAGAAAACGCGAAGCGGTCCCGGCCATACGGCTGATCTGTGCCGCTTTATAAGCGTCACGCTCACCGCAACCGATCAGGAGCAGTCGTCCGGCCTTAAGGCCTTTACCCGACAAGTGAAAATAAGCCGTCTCGCCTGGCTTCGCCGCGAATTCTTCTGTTTGAATCACACGGGCAATCAAACCGCCGGTGGCCTCATCCAGAGTCTTCAAGAGCCCGGCGCCGGCTTTCTCGTCTTTGAAAACAGCCACCGCCAGCGCTTCCGCATCGACATCCTTACATAATTGCGAACTTCCTATTGCTTCCATTCGTGCCGTCTCCTGCTCTATCGATTTCGTTCCTTCAATTGCGCTTGAGTCTCGCGCTCCACGATGCGCCGCAGTTCAGTCTCGCGCTTATCGTACAACTTCTTGCCCTTGGCGATTCCCACCTCAAACTTGATCTTGCGGCCTTTCAGATAGACGCGGGTAACGACCAGGGTCATTCCCTGCGTCGATGCAGCTTCATCCAGCTTCTCAATTTCGCGTCGATGAAGTAGCAGCTTGCGCGTGCGCAAGGGCTCGTGATTCCCAATGTTGCCGTGCGTATAAGGCGAAATATGGGCATCGAACAACCACGCTTCACCTTCACGAACTCCCACGTAAGATTCTTTTAGCTGGATGCGGCCATCCAGGACACTCTTAACTTCGGTCCCCAGAAGTGCCGCACCGGCCTCGTACTTCGCTGAGATGTGATAGTTGTGAAACGCCGCGCGGTTCGTCGCCAGGACCTTTTCTTCCGTCGCCGCTGCCATTCAGGTTGTGCCAAGCAAAAACTGACTATAACAAGCAAGCTAAGAGGGGACAAGCGAACATGACTTCGGGGCGCCCAGATTTGTCTGCTATTCTCAGGTCCTGATTTGAATTCATGCGCCGTCAACCCAACCAAACAGTCTTTTGGCTAGCGCTGGTTATAGTCTCGGCAATTCCTCGAGTTCTCGGCGCCTTCGTTCTGCCAAACGCATTTGGGGACGCTTACGTTTATATCCGCACCATCGGCGACTGGAGTATCAAGCTTTCCGCAAAAACGTTTGCGATCACGGATCTCTACGGATTCTGGCTGCCGCTTTATCAATTCATTTCAGCGGTCATCAACGTGTTCGTCGGCAACGGGTTTTATACCGGCAAGGTAGTGTCGGCACTTTTCGGCGTCGGCTCCTGCGTGCTCGTCTACAAGACTACTTTGCAGCTGACCGCTAATCGCGCAGCGGCGCTCCTGAGCTTCGCGCTAATGGCGCTGAATCCGCTTCATATTTTCTATTCGGCATCGGCGATGACCGATGTGCCCCATGCTTTCTTTGTCATGGCGAGTCTTTATTTTGTTTTGCGGCGCGGCTGGATTCTGGCCGCGCTCTTTGCCGCGCTCGCCGGACTAACACGCGTCGAAAGCTGGATGTTTCTCGCCTTGTTGCCCGTGATTCAGTTCGCGCGAGAGCGGCGCATTTCATTTGTAGCCCTGGGCATTCTGTTGGTTCCACCGTTGTTTTGGTTCTACATTTCCTGGAAGGCGACCGGCGATTGGCTCGCCTGTTTCAAAGCCCGTCAGCAATATCACGATTGGCTGCTCGCCATGAATCCTGCCTTGGCTCATTTTTCGTTGGTGGCGGTCCTGAAGGACAGCGCTACTCTGCTAATCTCCGCCGACATTGCAGTGCTGATCGCGTCATTCGTCGCCGGTTGGTTCGTAGTGCGTAGGCTTCCTGACCTTTTGGCACGCCGCGTGAGATCAGAAGACATGCAACTGATTCTGGCGCCGGCGATCTTTTTCTTCGCTTTCCTGGCCCTTCTGTCAGTTGCTTACATAACACACCAGCAACCAATCATCTTTCCCCGCTATGGCCTGATCCTTTTCAGCCTCGGAATTCCAATTCTGGCGCGGACCTTTCTGATGTTGAGGCAAAGAAAGCCGCAGTGGGCGCGCGCTCTCTTGATCTCATTAGTAGCCATCTGCGTTTTCGATTGGAGTATTCAGTTTGTCGCCGCCGTGGGCTCGCTGAATCAATATCGCGCCCATCGCGTCGTCGCCGATTATCTTCGAGATCACTATCAGCTAAGCGATAGGACCCTGATCTTTAGCGATGAAGGCACGGTCACAGTCCTTTCCGGAATTGCGGAGGCGAAGTTTTTGACTACCTCTGATGCCCCAAGAGATCGCGAAGGCTTTCTCGCTTTTCTGAAAGAGAAAAACGTCGAGTATCTGGTATTCGTCAAAAGGATCGATTCAACTCCGGCCAAGCTGTTTCCAGAGTTGGAGCACGGAAGAGGCCTTGGCTCATACGAACCGGTGATGAACAGTCACTCAAGATTCATGCGAGCGAACATCTGGCTTTATCGCCGGACCGTATCAGACGCACGACCGTAAGGTAGGGCCGGTACAAACCGGGAGCCGTAGCGACGTGATCAGCGTGTTTTTGTTGGGCTTGATCGCGCCCTCAAAAAAGATAATTCCCCGGAGTCTTACGGCAGCTTCAACCAGTCGGCCGTTGGTGGCTTTGTTAATTTGGATCCGATCGCACGCGCGAAGCGCTCTCATTAGCACCGCGGCTTCAGCCCGGTGATTCGCAAGTCGGAATGGAAGGAACCGTTTCTAACGGTTTTTGCTGGCAGATGATCGGGAAAAACCGTTGGAAACGGTTCAGAAAACTATGTTGTCGAACTCGACCACCGGGCTAAAGCCGCGGTGCTAATGACAGCGCTCCGCGTCCCGCCGGTTAGGAAAGAGGCAGTCGCTTTTCGGTCCGCGACGACTTTTTATGCAAGCCCAAATGGACCTAACTCCGAATCCAAACGAATTTCGGCGCTCCCTCTCAAATCAGCCTTCTTCTCAACAAATCCAACGCCGCCTGCGAAGCCCGCCACCGGATCAATTCCCGATCCCCCGGCAAAACAAAACGCTTATGCTCGGTGTGCGCGTCGTCGGCGAGCGCGATGAACACCAAACCGACTGGCTTTTCTTCGGTGCCTCCGTCCGGGCCGGCGATGCCCGTCACGGCCAATCCGAAATCGGTCTTGGCGCGATGACGTACGCCGCGCGCCATGTCCCGGGCCACCTGTTGACTGACCGCACCGAATTCTCGGATCAGTTTCTTGTCGACTCCCAACAGGCGCTGCTTTGATTCATTTGAATAAGTCACCAGCCCCTCGATGAAATACTTTGACGAGCCGGGCACGTTGGTGAGCCGCTCGGCAATCAAGCCGCCGGTGCAGCTCTCTGCTACCGCTAGGGTAAAGCCGGAGATCGCCAGACTTCGTCCCACGACCTCCTCCATCTTTTCGCCGCGAAATGAAAAGACCGCGTTTCCCAACTCCGTTTCGATCTTCAAAGCAAGATCATTCAGTAACGCCTCGGCATCCGCCTCGGTTCGACCATGAGCGCGCAGGTGAACTTCGATTTCGCTGCTATTGAAAAGAATTGTTGTTTGCGGATTCTCGTACTTGGAATAGATAGGCGCGATCCGCTCATCGACGGCCGATTCGCCCATGCCCGCCACGCGCAACACTCGCCGCGCAAAACGGATATCGCCGGCCAACTTTTCCAGGCGCGCTGCGACATGATTCTCGAACATCGGCTTCATCTCTCGCGGCGGGCCGGGAAACAAAGCAACCGCACAACCTTCGTGTTCCAGATAAAGACCTGGCGCGCTGCCGTTTGGATTCGGCAGAATCTCAGCCCCATCGATCACCATTGCCTGTCGCGAGTTTCTTTCAGGCATGTTCATGCCAAAACTCTTGAACCGTTCGCGAAGTTCCGCCAGCACTGATTCATTAAGCGTCAACCGGCGCTTGAGGGCGCGCGCGACAACCTTGCGGGTGATATCGTCTTCCGTCGGGCCGAGGCCTCCGGTCGTGATGACGACGCGGGAACGCTTGACCGCGTCTTTAACAACTTCTTCCAGACGCGCGTCATCGTCGCCGACCACAGTCTTGAGCTTCACATCGATTCCGCGGCGATTCAGTTGCTCAGTCAACCACAGACTGTTGGTGTCGGTGCGATCAGAAGTAAGGAGCTCGGAACCTATAGCGATGATTTCTGCTGAGAGCATGACAAATTATTACCACAGAGACACAGGAGGGATAAAACGTAGATGAAGAATCGGTACAGAACCGGGAGCGGTAGCGACCGGAATAAAGACTCAACGTCCGCAGTTCATATCGCTTTACGGGTCGGAAGATTCGTTACTAACGAAATTTCGAATCGCGATGATGAGTTGAGCCATTGTCCCGGTCTCTATCCGCTCCCGGTCCGTACCGAGCTCTATGGCGTGGTGTCCCGTTCTTGTTGATTCTTCAACAAGTCGCTTATAGTCAACCTTTTTCGAAGAGGAACAATGCCACCCAAACAATCCTATTACATCGTTGCCCTGCCTGGTGACGGAATCGGGCCTGAGGTCTTATCGTGTGCCCTCAAAGTCTTAACCACCACCGGCCGGCTATTTCAAATTGATTTTCAGGTCGAAGAGATTCCCTGCGGCGGGCATTACTACGCCGAGCACGAAATCGAATGGCCCGAGGGTTCGTTTGAAAAGTGCGAAGCCGCCGATGCGATCTTGCTCGGAGCCGTGGGACATGAGATTGACGGTAAAACGGTTTTCACCAAACCAGGCAAGCCATATCCCGAGCCCCAGTTGGCCGGTTTCGCGCAGGTAATTCTTAACCGACAGAAGCTGGGTCTGTATGCGAATGTCCGTCCGGTGAAACTGTACCCGGGTGTTAAGCACAAGATTCATGGCGACTTGAAGCAGGTATGGGAGCCGGGCAAAGTCGATTATGTCGTGATTCGCGAGAATACCGAAGATGCCTACACGGGCGAAACGAATTCGATTCCAGACGGACAAGTCACGCCGATCCGAATCACGCGCAAAGCGACTGAGCGCGTCGTACGCTACGCGTTCAATCTGGCCCGACGGCGTAGCAAGCTGCACAAGGTCACCTGCGTGGACAAGTCAAATATAATTGGCGCCCATCGTTTCTTTCGTGAAGTGTTCCGCGAGATTGGCGCCCGCGAGTTCCCTGACCTTTACCTCGACTACGCTTATGTGGATGCCTTCTGCCAATGGCAGATTCGCAACCCCGAGTGGTACGACGTGGTGGTGGGTCCGAATCTTGTGGGCGACATCATCAGCGATAACGGAGCGACCACCGCGGGTGGGCTGGGGCTGGCCGTCGGCGGCAATATCGGCGATGAACACGCGATGTTTGAACCTATTCACGGCAGCGCGCCCAAACACGCCGGAAAGGATAAGGCGAATCCGCTGGCGGCGATTCTGGCCGTGCAGATGATGCTGGAGTGGCTGGGTACGCGACACGAAGATTCGCGATTGCTGCGGGCCGCGCAGCAAGTCGAAGCAGCGGTCGCGGCCCTTCTCAGCGAGGGTAAGACATTAACGTATGACTTGATCGGAGAGGCGAAGGCAGCCCGCTGCAGCGAGGTAGGGGCCGCGGTTGAAGAAAAACTGCGGACCATGGCCTGAGAATATTCGAGCCTTCCCCATGATCCCACCACAAATGCGAGTGAGCGGCTTTGCCGCCTGATGTGCCGAAAGGCTTCGCCTTTCCGTGTCGGAGTCTCAAAATAACTATCGCTTTGACGTGGCTCAGCCTCGTCAACGC
>JAWWPL010000147.1:0-9986 GCA_033850605.1 Blastocatellia bacterium
CGCCTGATGTGCGGAAAGGCTGCGCCTTTCCGGAAGAGTCTCGGATAGAATCAGGAGGCTGCGCCTCAGCTCTGTCAACACAAGTCCAGGAGGCAGAGCCCTTCCGCACATCAGGCGGCAGAGCCGCAAGAGCATCCTATGCTGCGACAATGCCGCCTTTGCCGTTGTCTTGATTAATCTTTCGTGGGAACTGAGAATGCCTCCTCGTATGAAACTCAGCACCGCACAAATCGCCGCCTACGATCGCGACGGATTCCTGGTGCTCGAAAACTTTGTTGACTATGCGTCCATCGACCGTTTGCGCGCCCGAGCCGCCGAACTCGTCCGCGACTTTGATCCCGGAGGGCTGGTCTCGATCTTCTCGACCCGGGAGCAAACCCGTACCAGCGACGAATACTTTCTCGAATCGGGGGACAAGATCCGGTTCTTCTTCGAAGAGAACGCGTTTCATCCTGACGGCACGCTCCGCCAAAACATCGAGCAATCGATTAATAAGATAGGCCATGCACTGCATGACCTCGATCCGGTGTTTGACGGGTTTTCGCGGACGCCTGAAATCAAACAGCTCGTTTCCGAGCTTGGCATTGCTGACCCGCTGCTGCTTCAGTCGATGTATATCTTTAAACAGCCGAGGATTGGCGGCGAAGTTACCTGTCATCACGATGCGACCTTTCTCTACACCCAGCCTTTGCGTCTGGTCGGACTATGGTTCGCGCTGGAAGATGCGACGCTTGAGAACGGATGCCTGTGGGCGATTCCTGGCGGACACAAACTTGGATTGAAGTCAAGCTTCGTGCGATCTGCGGATGGTGGCACACGCTTCGAAGTCATCGATAGCTCGCCCTGGCCGGAAGATAGACTGCAGTCGCTGGAAGTGAAGAAGGGAACTGTGATTGTCCTGCATGGCCTGCTCCCACACCTCAGCCGCGAAAACCGATCATCAAAATCGAGACATGCTTATACGCTGCATGTCATCGCTGCCTCAGCGCACTATCCGGAAAGTAATTGGTTGCAGAGATCAGCGGACATGCCTTTGCGGGGATTCTAAGAGCATCTGATTTCAGAGGTGTTTAGAGTACCAATCTAATTGCGCGTTTTCTTACACAGCAAAGACTGAAGCGCAAAGACTCAGGGCAATAAGGATTGCCACGTCTCGCATTTCTCTCGCTCTTTCGTCAGCCAGCCTCGAACCGAGGCGGCCGGATCCCTGGCCGCCTCTTTCGAGAACTTATTCAGGTCGATGAGAATCCTGCTTCTAACTTCCCCTAAGCCCCAGCCGATCGAGCCAGAGAGCTCATTCAGCTCACGTTCTTCGAGCGTGGGAAACTGCATTTTGAGCTGGTCCGCATAAGCCGGCTGAACACTGACATCCAGCGACCAAACAGATTCCTTGAAATTGGCGAGCACCGCGGCTGTGTCGGCCCCGGCCGAATCAAGAGCACTTGCGATTAATGGAAAGACCCGGTCGAGTTGAACTCTGGCTCCGATCGCTTTGGCCGCGAGTTTCCGCCCCAGGCTGGGATTTCCTTCATAACTCCCGTCAACGAAAACCACCGTAGCTATTTCAAGTCTGTCTGGTTGCGAAGGTTCGTACTCATCGGGAGCTACGAGTTTGTAGCTCGTATCAGATGGCATGAAAGTTTTATAACTTCCGCCGGGTTCAATTAACACCTGGTCCTCACTACCCTGCGGCCAGACAAGATAACGCATGCTGGTTCCCGTGTATGCATTAATCTCCAGTGCTTTGACACGTTTGTTTGAATTGTTCTTCAAGACCAAACGGAAAGCCATAGGTATCACGGTCGCCTTAATGCTCGACACCTCGATGGAAGACGTTAGGTTTACAATCTGCGGCTCAATCGCGGGGACCGGATCGATCTTGACGATTGAGACCTCGCTCGGTCGCAGGTCGTAGTCTACAAACTTTTCTACCTTAAGCTTCTCGGCCTCTTTCAGTCGTCGGACTGCGAGGACCTGGCAATCGCCTTTGGGCAAAGTAACGCTGACACTCAAGTCCCATTCATCGCCGCGGCGTTCGGCTGAGAGATTAATCATCGATATTAGGGTGCTGTAACGAGGAGTCGGGCCACTGGCCATTAATGGTGGAACAGTAAATCCTATTTTGACTTGTGAACCTGGAATTGGAGTAAAAGCCGCCAGGTCGTCGCGCACTTGAAAGCGAATCGCATAGCCGCTGAACTTCTCGGAAGACTGGGAAGCCTGGGCAGGAGCACTAGCCGGCGACGAGACCAGCGTCAAGATCAAGACCGTAAGAAGGCTCTTCATCGAATGCTCCTGAAACCGTTTGCGAAGAAAGTCTAGCGCGTTTGCAGGAAAAGGCAATGGGCGGAGCGCGGACATCCTGTCCGCCAGCGGGCGCAGCCCGCTCCGATCTCACGGAATGAATTACTTCGAGGTTGTTCGCGCTGCGCGCTCAGGCGGACAGGATGTCCGCGTTCCGCGAGATCACTATTCCACCGTCACCGACTTCGCCAAATTCCGCGGTTGATCCACGTCGCAGCCGCGCCGCACGGCAATGTGATAAGCCAGTAGTTGCAGCGGAATGATCGAGAGGATGGGCGTGAGCAGATCGCTCGACTCAGGAATCTCGATGACATGATCAGAGACCACTGAAGACATCGAATCTCCTTCAGTTAGAACCGAAATGACGATGCCTTCACGCGCTTTTACTTCCACGATATTCGAATGAGTCTTTTCATAGCGCAACTCGGAAGCGCGATTGCCGGCTTCACGCGTATTGATGAACATGACCGGCAACCGCTCATCGATCAAGGCGTTAGGGCCATGCTTCATCTCGCCGGCCGGATAGCCTTCGGCGTGGATGTAGGAAATCTCTTTCAGTTTAAGCGCGCCTTCGAGCGAGACAGGAAAATTGATGCCGCGTCCGAGGTAGAGAAAGTCGGTGGAACGGAAGAATTCCTTTGACAGCTCTTCAATCGCATCCGAGTCGTTCAGCAGGTGTTCCATCTTCACCGGCAACTCGGCAAGTTGCTGTGCATGGGCCCGGCTCTGCTCTTCACTTAGGGTTCCGCGCAACTGACCGAGATATAACCCAAACAAATAAAGCGCGATCATTTGTGACGTGAAGGCTTTGGTCGAGGCCACGCCGATTTCCGGGCCGGCATGAGTGAGGAGCGTGCCATCCGCTTCACGTGTGATCATCGAACCCTGAACATTGCAGATAGAGAGGACTTTCCCGCCGCGTTCTTTCACTTCGCGCATTGCCGCGATGGTGTCGGCAGTTTCACCCGACTGTGAAATCACCAGCAGCAGAGTGTTTTCGTCCAGCACCGGATCGCGATAGCGAAACTCTGACGCGTAATCGACCTCGACGCTGAGCCGTGCCAGTTCCTCAATCATGTATTTGCCGGCCAGGCCCGCGTGCCACGAGGTACCACAGGCGGCGACCTTGATCGAGGTGAAGCTGCGAAAATCTGCTTCGGTGATGTTCTTCATCTCGTCGAGAAACACGCGGCCGGTGTCGAGCGAGATCCGTCCTTCCACGGTTTCCCGGACCGCGCGTGGCTGCTCGTAAATTTCCTTGAGCATGAAGTGCTTAAAGCCGCCCTTTTCCGCCTGGATCGGATCCCAGGTGATCCTTTGCATTTGTGGTTCAACCTGAGTGCCGGCGAAATCTGTTACCCGCACAGAGTCTTTGGTCATCACGGCGATTTCGCCGTCGCCGAGGAAGAAAACATCGCGGGTGTGTTCCAGGATCGCGGGAACGTCCGAAGCGACAAAGTATTCGCCATCGCCAACTCCGATTACCACCGGCGGTCCCAGCCGCGCCGAGATAACCGTATCGGGCTCGTCGGCTGAGAGCATTGAGAGCGCAAAGATTCCCCGCAGTTCGCCAACCGTCAAGCGCACTGCCTGTTCGAAACTATTGCCCTGCTTGAGGTGCTCCTCAATCAGGTGCGCTACGATTTCGGTATCGGTTTCGGTGACGAAGTTATGATCCTTCTTGCGCAGATCGTCTTTCAGTTCGAGGTAGTTCTCGATGATTCCGTTGTGCACCACGACCACGCGGCCGGAGCAGTCGCGATGAGGGTGCGCATTTTCTTCGGTAGGCCGGCCATGCGTGGCCCAACGTGTGTGACCGACCCCGTAGGTGCCGTCGAGCGGCTTCTGCCGCAAGACTTCTTCGAGGTTGCGCAGCTTTCCCTCGGCACGACGAATTTTGAGTTGATGGCTTTCGTCGACGACGGCGATGCCGGCCGAGTCATAGCCGCGATATTCAAGCTTGCGCAGGCCGTCGATTATCAACGGGACGACTTGCTTGTTTCCGACGTATCCGACAATTCCACACATAGGTTGAAGGCATGCAGCCAGCCGGAAGCCTCTCGCAATATCCCGGCTGAGTTGTGGTGGTCCGGTTTGCCCGAACCAGTCTCATTAGCACCGTGGCTTTAGCCCGGTGAATTTAGCCCGCCAAGATGATTTGAAACCGTTTCAAACGGTTTCCCATTCCAAAACCTCGCTAACAATCACCGGGCTGGAGCCACGGTGCTAATGAAAAGGTCGACCATAATCCAATTGCACTGTATTCCTGCGCTCTAGGATTTGGTCTCTTCATCAAGCTTCTTCTTGATTTTGGCCGGTACACCGGCAACGAGGGTGTGCGGCGGCACGTCTTCAGTGACCACTGAACCGGCAGCCGTAACTGAACCGTCGCCAACCTGCACCGGCGCGACCAGCATTGTATTTGAACCAATTCTGACGCCACTTCCGATTATCGTCGGATGCTTGTTCGTACCGTCGTAATTGCAAGTCACTGTTCCGGCCCCGATGTTGGTGTCTGCTCCAATGGTGGCATCGCCGAGATAGGTGAGATGCATCGACTTTGTGCCGCGACCGATTTGCGATTTCTTAACTTCCACAAAGTTTCCCACCACGGCGCGCTCTTCCATGCGCGCGTTCATACGTAGATGGGCGAAGGGTCCGACCGCGCAATCATCGCCAATCTCGGAATCGACAATCAGACAATGATCTTTGATCGTCACCCAATTGCCGAGGCGCGAATCTTTGATGCGCGAGCCTTGTTGAATATCGCATCCTTCACCGATTACCGACTTGCCTTCGATGTGCACGCCCGGATGAATTATGGAATCGCGGCCAATCTGCGCATCAGCACTAACATAAGAGTGCGAAGGGTCTATGAAAGTAACTCCGCCCTCCAGCATTAGCCTTCGCACAGCATTGCGCCGCAGCAAATTCTCGAATTCCGCGAGTTCAGCGCGCGTGTTCACTCCCGAAACTTCCCGCGAATCGCTGTGTTGGTAGATCGTGACTTGCTCGTGGTCATCGCGCAGGATGCCGGGCACGTCGGTTAGATAGTATTCACCCTGGCTATTGGTCGGACGCACACGCTCCAGCGCGCGAAAAAGTTTTTCAGTATCAAAGCAATAGATGCCGGCGTTTATTTCGCGCAGCTGTCGTTCCTCCTCGGTGGCATCCTTTTGCTCCACGATTCTAAGGAAGCCACCGGTTTCGTCGCGCACGATGCGTCCGTAGCCCGTGGGATTCTCCAGGCGGACCGAAAGCATCGTGCACGATGCTTTGCCGGCGATATGCTCTTTGATCAGAGTCTGCAGAGTTTCCGAGCGAACCATTGGCACGTCGCCCGAAAGGATCAGCGCGACAGAGTTCGCGCCCGCCAAGGCATCACGCGCAGCCATCACCGCGTCGCCGGTTCCGCGCTGTTCCATCTGCTTGATGAAACTTACTTGCTCTCGACCAATTTCCTTTTCAACTGCGGTCTGCACGTCGTCGGCTTGATGGCCAACAATGACGTAGGTCCGCCTCGGATCCAGAAGCGCGGCGGTGCGGCAGACATGAGCGATGATCGGCCGCCCCTGAAGCTGGTGCAGGACTTTGGCGACACGTGATTTCATGCGCGTGCCCAGGCCCGCAGCGAGAATAACGATGTCCAGATTCGTAGGAGGTGCTGTCTGAGTCGACGGTGCAGTCATTCGCTTTATCTTTTCGGGACGTGATGGATTAGGACTCGACCCCCGCCAGAGTTCGTGAACGTTTTCGCTCGGCACAGGAAATGACTACTCGGGCCAAAAGTTCAGAATCATGACGCACCATTTCACCCTGATCGAGCAGGTCGGTGCGCACAAACTCAGTCTCAGGGCCGAACTCGCTGGCGTCTATTTCGTCTTCCAAACCCACTTGATCAGCCCCATCGGCGCGATATATCTCAGCCTGGCTGGCACTGATTGGGCGATTATTAAGCACGACGTAATCGAAATGGATTTGGGGTGCGTACTTGCCCACCGCTTCCAGATGCCGGCGCACGTCATAACCGTCTGTCTCACCGGGTTGGGTCATTAAATTGGAGATAAAAATCTTCGTAGCATTCGATCGACCGATAGCGTCGGCAACCCACGCAACAATCAAGTTCGGAATGATACTAGTGTATAAGGATCCCGGGCCGATAGTAATGACATCGGCCGCTCGAATTGCAGCCATCGTTTGAGGCAGGGGCAGGCACTGCTCAGGCTCGAGCCGCAGCCGTTTTATTGGTGATCGAGCGGCCGTGATTTGCGTCTCACCGTGCACGACCCGCCCGTCTTCCAGTTCGGCGACCAGCCGCACGTCGTTGATTGTCGCCGGGAATATGTGGCCCTTGCTGGCCAGGACCTCGGAGGACAGCCGTACGGCTTCAACAAAATCTCCCGTCACGTCAGCCAGTGCCGCCAGAAATAAATTTCCAAAACTGTGCCCAGCCAGGTCTCCCGAGCCGCGGAAGCGGTAGCGAAATAAACGTGAGAGCAGCGTTGAATCCTCTGATAACGCGATCATGCAATTGCGGATGTCTCCCGGCGGGAGAATCTGCAATTCCTCCCGCAGACGCCCGGAACTGCCGCCATCATCAGACACTGTAACGATGGCTGAAAGGGAGTCGAGCCAAAGGCCGTCGCCAGCTTCACCGACAAAACGTTTCAAACCTCCGAGCAAAGTCGACAGACCGGTGCCCCCGCCGATAGCCACCAGCTTCAGGCTGTCGTTAGCATCTAGATTCTGCAAGTATTTGCTCCGGAGTGACCCTGCGGTGATTACTAAGAGGGAATAATACCTGAAAGCCAAATGCTTTCAAAACAACCTGAACTCACATAAGGGCAGCATTCTTTCGCTACAGGTAGGGCGACCTTATGAACTAGTCGCGAGCAGCAAAGACCAGCTGATCGAATTCCGGATCGCTGCGCAAAGGGTTAAGGTCCTGGTCGCGTTGCGCACGGATTCGCAGTGTAGGTTGAATATCGAGAGCACGCCGCAAGGAATTAAGTGCGGTGTCGATCGCTCCCAAGCGCGCCCGGCTCGCCGCCAGGCCGTAGTGAATATGAGCTGCCTCAGGTTCGCGTCTGAGGGCCCGCTCAAAGAGTTCCTGGGCCGCGACATACTCGCCTCGATTCAACTCAATCACACCTCGATCGTAAAGTGAATCAGCGTCTTTGGGCAAGACCAACTCGGTGCGCAAACGCGCTTCGGCTACGGCCAGATAGGTTCGTGCGCGGGCAGTAACTTCAGACACCGTATGATGGTTTTCAACTAATGAGCGAAATTGATTTCGCGCTTCGGCAAAACGACCGCGCGCAAACTCTTTGTGCGCAGCTTCGAAGGCCCGCAGGGCAGCGGCTTCGTCGTGAGTTGGTTGAGGCGGGGGCAGGGGGGCGGCCGGCTTCTTGAAGATCACAGGCGCCTTCGTCACAGCTGGCTTGCTCTTGGTAACCTTCGTGACGACTTTTTTCGGATGGCTAATGTGCGAAGTGACCTTCGCCGGTTTCTTGAGCTTAGCCTGGGGCTTGGCAGCTGATCGCTTCGCTGAAGTTGCAGGTGACTTTGCTCTGGGCTTAGCCGTACGCACCTTTGGAGCTTTTTGAGCCCGCGCCTTTCCGGCTGGCGAACGTTTGGTGGCCGGTTTGAGACGGGTCGACTTACCCGCCACCACACGCTTGCGAGATGATGCTGCCGTTGTTGAATGGCGCGAGGAAGAGCGCGATGTAAGTTTCTTCGCACTCTTGGCGATGGGACTGCTCATGCGCAAAGCCCTCGATTCAAAGACGATTCACCACAAAGATCGCCGTAAAAACAAGGCGAGAGCTTAGCATAGCTGCCTCCCTAATTCAACGAAAGAGTAGGGTTTGCGGACGTAGACGGGCACTTCGTTCAACGATTATAGTCAACGATGGCCGAAGGATAACACTTGATGGTCTGGGAACTACCGTGTTAATGTGACTCGTGAGGGTTCGGAGGCGCGCATTATTCTCCACCGAACTTAGACGATTTCGGGTGCTCTTGCCAAAGCCCGCGCAAGCAACGTCGTTACTTTTTGGCTCCAAACCGAAAGTTCCAGGGGCCTTCTAGACAGCTTTTTAAACCTGCCTCCTCGCTGTTTTGATCAAAAACCAGTCGACCATATCATGGCTAATAGTCCAATTCTGATCCGCGAACAGCGCTATCACCAGATTAAAGCAGTGCTGGCTCGTCTGCGACTGGATGCCTCTGCCCGTTTGGTGGTCCTGGTCGACAAAGACGGTCAACAGCTCGCCGTCCACGGCGAACTGGGAGAGTTGGACACGACGAGTCTGGCTTCTTTAGCTGCCGGAAACGTGGCGGCCACGGGCGGCATGGCCAAGCTGATTGGTGAGCGCGAGTTTCCCACCCTTTCCCACGAAGGCGAGCGCGAAAGCATTCATATCAGCGTGATTGGCCGGGTCTTGTTGTTGGTGGTGTTTGACGACCGGTCGAGTTTGGGCCTGGTAAAGCTGCGTTCCCGACAAATATCTCAGGAATTGGCCATGACTTTTGCCGACATCGAACGTGATTCGGAGCAGGCAGCTTCGGATAATTCCCTCCCATTCTCTGAAATTACCGACGAGGAGATTGACGGCCTTTTTTCAAACCATTAAGCGACCTGAAGCCCTCCAGTCGCGACCCGAGCCCCTATGACATTCATTAATTACGCATCACGAGAGATCAACTGCAAGATTGTCTACTACGGACCTGGACTGTGCGGAAAAACGACGAATCTGCAGCATATTTATGATTCGACTGCGCCGCAGGCGAGAGGAAAGCTAATCAGCCTGGCGACGGAAACCGACCGTACCCTGTTCTTCGATTTCATGCCGTTGGAGTTAGGCACGGTGCGCGGCTTCAAGACCCGCTTTCACCTCTACACTGTTCCCGGCCAGGTGTTCTATGAAGCATCACGCAAGCTGATCCTCAAAGGCGTCGATGGTGTCGTGTTCGTGGCCGATTCGCAGGAAGAGCGAATGGACGCAAACATCGAATCCCTCTATAACCTGGAAGAGAACCTGCGGGCCTACGGCTACGAGTTGATGAAACTTCCGTATGTGCTGCAACTGAATAAGCGTGACCTCCCGAATGTGATACCGGCGCCTGACCTGACTGCTGAGCTGCAAAGAAAAGGCGAACCTGTTATCGAGGCAGTAGCGTCGACCGGTACCGGCGTGTATGACACCTTGAAGGCCGTGGCCAAGCAGGTATTAACCGAATTGCGCCGAAGTTAAGGTTAGTTGTGGCAGGCAGGAACGAGACGTCAGCCGATCGACTTAATCATCAATAGGCCATCGCCACCGTTTGAGTAGTACTTCGGCAGTCTTTGCGTTACCGAGTAACCCAAACTCTGGTAGAGTTTTTGTGCTGAAACGTTGCTGGCGCGCACTTCCAGCCGGACAATCCTAACGTCCCGACGGCGAAAGCCATCTTCGATTCTTTCCATTAAACAACTCGCCAGACGTCGCCGCCGGTGCTCAGGCGCGATTCCGATGGTGGTGATGTGTCCGGTGTGATCCGGCTCGAGCAGGCCGATTACAAACCCCGCCATGGCGCTGTTCTGTGTCACGATGCGATAAGAAACAGATTCAGGCGCCGTCAGAAGATATTCGAAGGTATCGCGACTATATGCTTCGCCGTCCACGAAGCAACGCTGATCC
>JAWWPL010000161.1:0-12849 GCA_033850605.1 Blastocatellia bacterium
CCGCCCTGAGACGCGACAATCATGTTTCCGCACTCAACATCAACCATGAATGTGGCTGCATGTTGAGCATCCGCCACTGCAGCGCCGTCTTTCGCGGTAACAATCGCCGCCGTACCTGCCAGCGTGGCCACCTGAATTCGGCCCGCGTCCAGCGAAGCTGAGATATTCGCGTCGCCAAAACTCAGTTTGACGCTCGAGTTAGGGAACAATTCAACGCGGCCACCCTTACCCAGGTTAATGGTCGCACTGCTATTCGCTCCCGTTACAATTACGCTGTCAGAGAAAACAGTGGCTCCCGAAATAGCGGCCTGACCGTTGACGGTGACTTGCCCGGAAACCGAAAGCTCGCCCGATGCTGCTTTCTGTCCCGGCGTTGCGAGTGCCACCATTGAGTACACGCTTAACACGGCAACCGCGGCACAGAATGCGATAGACTTACGGCTCCAAGTTCTGCTAATCATCATTTCCTCCCGTACAAGTGAACAAGTTTTGTGGAAGCGCGCTACGATTATTAATAGTCTCAAAGAAGACGGAAACTACTGTTCCCGTCTTGACTCAACAATCTCGCACGCGCGAGACACCAAAAAAAAGAAAGCATGCCGGACAAGTTAAGGCGTGTCTAGCCTTGCCTTTTTTACACGAAGACCGGCCTTATGTCAACAATTAACCCATTGATCCCAAAGACCAAAGCCACAGTATGAGCTAGCTTTTGGCGAAGATAACACGCGCTTGGGCCTCTGTAAAGAGCTTTTTTCCCAAATGCTGTCAAGAATTTGTGTTTTCTCAGTCTCGGCGAAGGCCGGGAGTTGCTCACGAACTGTCGAAAAATAAAGAGGAAAAACCTCCCATCGGAGATGGCGACAAACTTGTCGCGCCCTACCTTGGCGCCGCCCGCCTCGGTCGAGTCGTGGTGGTTTGACCTACCCCCTGGCCGCTCGCGGCTCCTGAGCCCGCACCGGCCGAGAGTGTAACTGACTCTGTCTTCTGTCCTCGCATCAGTTCAGCCTGCTCGTAAGGATCCAGACGGGCGAAGACGTAAAAGGGTTCTGACGAATGCACAACTGCCAGAAACCTGAATTTGTTCGCAACTATTTCATTTGGCCGAAAGCTTGCCGGCTTGGGAGGCTTTTCGAAGAGGGTGCCAAACTCGTCCACTGCCACCGCCTCTAGCTCTGGGACATAATCGTTGCCACTTTGGCGCGCCAGGCGCATGGCCATCTGCCGCAAGGCACGAATCCGATTCGAGTTCCGGCGATAATATAAGGCGCTGATTTCACGACGGCTGGCGCGGTCATCCACCACCTCTTGCTCATTGCTGAGATATCCGAGATAAGCGCCCACGACCGGGCCAAACTCCGACCCGTCCGACGACATGGTCGAACGCTGGGCGATCACTGTTCCGCTCATTACCGTTCCGACCAGCAATAGGAGCCCGGAAAGCGTAATGAAGAAACGAGACAAGCTAATTCGGCTAGTCATGGAAAGCACCTCAGTCATGTTTGGGTTCTTCATAGGAACCATCAGTCGCTTTGAATTAGATCGACGGATTACTTTAGCTCACGAAACGCCTGCGGGCCAGTTGTAATGCGGCAAGATTGTACTCCCGCAATAATTTCGCTGTATTGCACGAGCAATTCAGCAATGTTACATTTCAATTTCAAGATGAGTAATAGACAGACCGAACAGGAGTTTCCGGGAACCCGTGTAGCCCTCGGAGTCACCGGCGGCATCGCCGCATACAAGGCCATCGAAGTGCTGCGGGGTTTACAGCGTGCCGGCTGCGAAGTGCGCGTCACAATGACGAAACACGCCTGTGAGTTCGTTCAACCTCTCACCTTCCGCGCACTGTCAGGTTCTTATGTCCTGGTTGATGATTACGCGGCGGACAATCCTGACCCAATCGCCCACATCACGTTTTCCCAGACAGTCGATCTCTTCGTTATTGCACCGGCGACGGCAAACACACTCGCCAAACTAGCCAACGGCATCGCCGATGATTTTCTGAGCTCGACCTACCTGGCCTGCACTGCCCCCGTGCTGGTAGCCCCCGCTATGAACACGGTAATGTGGGAGCACCCGGCAACTCAGCGGAATATAAAGCGCCTGAGGGAAGATGGCGTCCACTTCATCGATCCTGACCAGGGCGAGATGGCCTGTGGCACGTTCGGCCCGGGCAGGTTGAGCGAGCCGGAACGAATCGTATCGGCTGCGCTGGAAATACTACGCGAGAGCACCAGCCCGTCCACAAACAAAGCTAAAGGCCCTGTCGGGAACGCGCAAATCAGTAACCGAGCCGAGGACCTGAAAGGCGAATATTTTCTGATTACCGCTGGCGCGACGCGCGAACCGATCGATCCGGTCCGGTTCATTTCAAATCGTTCTTCGGGCCGAATGGGGTTCGCGTTGGCCGAAGCAGCCCGTGATCGAGGCGCCGACGTCACGATTGTGGCCGGCATCACCAGCATCAACCCGCCTTCAGCCGTTCGCGTGGTTCGTGTTAGCTCCGCCGAAGAGATGCGTGTCGCGGTTGCGAAGGAAGCAGAGGCGGCAACAGTCTTCCTGGCCGCGGCCGCAGTATCCGATTATCGGGTGAAGGAAAAAGCTACGACCAAAATCAAAAAGTCGGAGGCAGAAATAGACCTGAAGCTCGAGCGCACGGCCGACATCTTGAGCGAAGTCGGCCGTGCGCGAAAGACCGGTCAGCTATTGATCGGATTCGCGGCGGAAACAGACGACTTGCTTGCCCATGCGCGCGAAAAGCTGGTTGGCAAGAAGCTCGACGCGATTGTCGCCAACGACGTTTCGCGCGAAGACGCGGGCTTCGATTCTGAAAATAACGCAGTCTTCATTCTGCTTCGCGACCACCCGCTGCCGATCGAGTTGCCGCTGATGTCAAAACTTGAAATCGCGCATCGAATTTTGGACGAGGTGGTAAAGTTACGTGGTAACACCGCGTCCGACAGAGCCGAGAGCGCAGGAAACTCATGAACCCTGAACCAACCGCCAAGGAACTCCTCGATCTGCTGAGCGATTCACGTGCATATACTCAGTATTTCGCCGAGCTTGGCGTTGAAACCATTGAATTATCAAGCGATCGCAAACCAACTGACAGGTCGAGTTTGCCACGGACTTTTCCGACACAACCTTCCAGTCAGAGCAGTGGACGATCAGAATCGAGCCCGCCTCCACGGCCACAGGCCAAACCAATTTCATCCGATCCGCCAACGGTGTCTTCCCTTTTCGGCGAACTTAGTGGCCCTCAACCGGCGTCGCTTCCATCCCTCGAAACCGTGGCAGATGTTTGGCGAGATATCGGTGACTGCACCCGCTGTGGCTTGTGTGAAGGAAGAACGCAAGTCGTGAATACTTTTGGAAACCTCAATGCGCGTTTGATGTTTGTTGGGGAAGCCCCCGGCGCTGATGAGGACGCGCAGGGTAAACCGTTCGTAGGCCGCGCCGGTCAACTGCTCACGAAGATCATTGAAGCGATCGGCCTGAAGCGCGAAGATGTTCTGATAGGCAACGTCAACCGCTGCCGGCCTCCGGGCAATCGCCAGCCGACCCTCGAGGAAGCCGCAATCTGCCGGCCTTTCCTGTTTCGCGAGATCGCCGCGGTTAAGCCTGAGGTGATCGTCGTAATGGGAAACACTGCACTGCAGAACCTGCTGGAATTGCGGGAAGGCATTACCCGCGTGCGCGGAAAGTTTAGGAACTTTCGCGACATCAAAGTCATGCCGACGTTCCACCCGGCCTATTTGCTACGCGACCCGTCGAAGAAGAGAGAAGTCTGGGAAGACCTGAAGAAAGTGCGGGACTATCTGGACAGTCTTCCACCGCGCGCTTGATAGTCGTTGCGTTCAACTTTCATCGCGCCGCGGTTCGCGTTAACCTTCCAACTCGCAAATCGAAACCACGCCTTTTCAATGACGTCCGTAGTTCCAGCTTCGAATCAAACCCTCCCTCTGTATGCTCAGGTGGCGTTTCCAGTCCATCTCAACAAGACGTTTACTTATCGCCTGCCTCGGTCGATTCAGCGGGTCGCGCGGGTCGGCTCGCGCGTCGTGGCCCGGCTGGGGACCAAACCCTTGACCGGCTACATCGTCGCGCTACTTCCCAGCCTGCGAATTGGCACCAGTCTGGTCGAGTCGGAGATCAAGGAACTTCAGGAGTTGCTCGACCTTGATCCGCCGCTGACTTCCGAAGTCCTGGAGATTACGCGCTGGGTGGCGGATTACTATGCCGCGCCCTGGGGTGAAGTGATGCGCGCGGCGCTGCCGGCAGGCATCAACGCGACCGTGGAACAGGCAGTTTCGATCACAGCAAGGGGGCGTGAAGAGCTTTCAAATCTCGGCACAAGCAGCCTCGGCAAAGCCAGAGCCAACGCGCTACAACTGCTCGCCGCCGAAGGTGAATTTGAGTTGAATGCGTTCTGTTTGCGAATCGGCGCCGCGAAAACTCCACACTGGCTGAGAGAGATGGAAACAGAAGGCCTGGTTGGGCGCTCGTATCGCACTCGCTCAACCGTCACGCGGGCCAAGCGACGCAAAGCTGTTCGGCTGGTTAATCCCGCGGGTAACGCACCACAGATTGACCGCACCAGGGTGACGGCAGCTCAGCAACGTGCTATCGAAATCCTCCGCGCCAATCAAGGCACGATGGCGGTTAGCGAATTAATCAAGAGCGCCAACCTGAGTGAATCCGTCGTCCGCACGCTCGCAAAACGAGGTGTCGTCACGGAATTTGAAGAAGATGTTCGCCGCGATCCCCTTTCGCGAGCAGAGCTGCCTGACGCGGAAGTTTTCGAACTGACCAACGCGCAAACGGGCGCGCTGCGATCAATTGAAAAGCGCCTGAGCGAAAAGATCTTCGCGACCTTACTGCTGCATGGCGTCACTGGGAGCGGCAAGACAGAAGTTTATATTCGCGCGATGCAAGCCGCGCTGGACCTCAATCGCGGCGCCATGATGTTGGTTCCTGAAATTGCATTGACGCCGATACTCTCAAGACGTCTGCGAGCCCACTTTGGTGGCCATATCGCGATCTTTCATTCGTCGCTCTCGAAGGGCGAACGCTTCGACGAATGGTCGCGGCTGCGCAGTGGCGAAGCGCGGGTCGTGCTCGGCACCCGCTCGGCCGTATTTGCTCCCGTCCGCAATCTCGGGGTCATTATCATTGACGAAGAGCAGGACTCGTCTTACCGGCAGGAGGAATCCCCTTTCTATCACGCCCGCGACACTGCCATCGTGCGGGCTCAGAAAGAATCCGCGGTAATCGTTTTGGGCTCGGCCACACCTTCCCTCGAATCATTCCATAACGCCCAGGGCCGAAAGTACGAGTATCTGCATCTGCCCGAACGGGTAGCAAATCGTCCCCTGGCGAGTGCCGAGATGATCGACATGCGTGAGGTTTTTGCGCGGCATAAGAAGCCAGTCGTCTTTTCCGACGAAGCGATCAAAGCCATCGCTGAGACCCAAGCCCGTCATGAACAGTCCATCATTCTTTTGAATCGTCGCGGTTATTCCAGCTTTATTCTGTGTCGCTCTTGCGGCGAATCGATTAACTGTCCGAATTGCGATGTTTCACTTACTTATCATCAAACTGAGCGCACCCTGGTTTGTCATTACTGCAATCACCATCAGCGCGCGCCGGTTCAATGTCCCACTTGCGCGAGCAAGTACATTTATTATGTCGGTGAGGGCACTGAACAGATCGAAGAGCTTTTGCGAAAGCGTTTTCCCACGATGCGCATCGGACGAATCGATCGGGACACCAAGTCGCGCCGGCACCAGTTCGAAAAAACTCTGCTTGATTTTGGGAAGGGTGAACTGGATTTGCTCGTGGGTACGCAAATGCTGGCAAAGGGTCACGACTTTCCTAATGTAACCCTGGTCGGCGTCGTCTCAGTTGATGCAGGATTGGCTTTGCCGGACTTTCGCGCCGCCGAAAGGGCCTTTCAATTGATCACCCAAGTTGCCGGACGAGCCGGACGCGGTGATCTGCCCGGGCGCGTTCTGATTCAGACGTATCATCCGCATCACTATGCTCTGCGACATGCGTGCGCCCAGGATTACCGCGGATTCTATGATGAAGAGATTCGCCATCGACGCAATCACGGATATCCTCCGTTCGTAGCGCTGGCGTTGCTGCTGGTCCGCCATAAGGAGGCGGCGCGAGCCAATGCCACAGCACAACAGCTCCGTCAGGCCCTGGTCGACGCAAACCTCGACCAAGCCTGTCGGGTACTCGGCCCGGCCCCCGCGCCGTTCGCGCGCCTGCGCGGCGAGCATCGTGTGCAATTGCTGATCAAATCGCGCAGCCGGAAACAAATGCGCGCCGTGATTGATGCGGCGCTGCAAACTCTGGAAAAAGGCGGAAACGATTTACGTTCAGTGACGGTAGAGATCGATCCAGTAAGCATGATGTAAGCGACGAGCTTAACGCTCGCAACGAGGTCAGTGCCACCCGCGTGAGCGGGTGGGTCCAACCACTCAAGATTCAGCCTATCAATTTCATCCTGCTAACATTGACTGTCTGACCCACCCGCTCACGCGGGTGGTACTGACCTCGCACTGCGCGTTTTGCTTTCCCGGCCGAACAATAGATTTTTGAACGCGAGGTTAACGCGTGCGTCGATCTAAGCAAATACGCTAAACTCACGGCCATGAAACTTGCCGAACTTGCCGAGCAAACCGGCGCCCGCTTCGCCTCGAGCGACGCGGATCTCGAAATCGAAGGAGCCGCCGGACTCGATCAAGCGCAATTGGGACAGGTAACTTTTCTGTCCAATCCCCGCTACACTTCGCGGGTAAACAGCACTGACGCTTCGGCGATTTACGTCGGCGACGATACTCAAGTTGCCCGCGCCGACATCGCGGTATTGCGCGCGAAGGATCCCTACGTTGCATTTACCCGCGCATTGATTCTGTTTCATCCACCGGCTTCGTTCGAGGCAGCGATTCATCCTTCGGCAGTGATCGATCCCACTGCAAGGATCGCCGACAGTGCTCTCATTGGCGCACACGTGGTAATCGGCCGCGACACAGAGATTGGAGAGCGAGTTCAGATTCACCCCAACGTCAGCATTGCCGATAATGTAACCGTCGGCGACGACTCGATAATTAACTCAGGCGTGGCGATTCGTGAGAACTCGTTTATTGGCCGGCGCGTGATCATTCATAACAACGCGGTGATCGGAAGCGACGGTTTCGGCTTTGCTAAAGACGAAGGACGACATTGGTTGAAAATCCCGCAGACCGGGCGCGTCGTGATTGAAGACGATGTCGAGATCGGCGCCGGCACTACGATCGATCGGGCTTCGACCGGAGAAACGCGCATTAAGCGCGGGGCCAAGCTCGACAACCTGATTCAGGTCGGCCATTCGTGCGTTGTCGGCGAGGATGCCTTATTATGTGCGCAAGTCGGAATGGCCGGCAGCTCGCGCGTCGGTGATCGCGTGATTCTCACCGGACAGGTGGGCATCGGCGGTCATATCACGGTAGGCGACGATGCCATCCTTTATCCGCAGAGCGGTGTGCCCAACGACGTGGCGCCCGGCGCGATACTGGTCGGCACTCCGGCCTTTGAAGTCAGCGCGTTCTGGCGCGCGATCGCGGTCTTCAAGAAACTGGGAGACATTCCGAAACGAATCCGGGCTTTGGAAAAGAGGCTGGATGAGATCGAGAAATCGAAACCTGAATGACGTTGAGCGGATGTCAGGGGAAGAAACCAGGACGGCCGTTTTGTTTTGGCTCTTCTGGTCAGTCTATCTTTGCTTGTCCGTCATCCTGGTCGCCGCGCTCCTGACCGACTGGCCTGAGTTCCTTCACAGCGCGAATCCTTATCTGCTTAAGTAATGGTCCGCGTCTTAAGTAATCGCCCCGCCGTCCACAATCACAACTTCACCATTCATGAACGAGTTGCGGTCGCTAACCATGAACGCGGCGAACTCTGCTAGTTCCGAAGGTTGGCCCTGACGGCCGGCTGAGGCCCAAAAGTCATGCATCTGTAACAGTCGTTCAGGCAGTTGATGCGCCAGGTCGGTGTCGAAGATTCCGGCGGCAATCGCATTTACGCTGACGCCAAAGGTTCCCGCCTCTCGCGACAGGCATTTGGTAAAGCCGATCATCGCGGCCTTCGAGGTTGCGTAGTGAACCGCCGTCGGCAGAGCGCGCATGGCGCCAATCGAAGTAATGTTCAGGATCTTGCCTTTGCGTTGGCGGATCATCTGCTTGTAGATTGGCTTGGTTACCGCAAACAAACTGCCGACGTTGGTACCAATTACTTCATCCCAGGCACGATCAGTCGTAGTAGCGAAATTATCGCCGCGGTTGATGGCCGCGTTATTTACCAGGATATCGAGGCCTCCCCACTCAGTGACGAGTTCGCGCGTCAGATGCTTCATGCCGAAACGATCGGTCACGGAAACTTTGAATGAATGGGTGCGGCGCCCGTGCGCTTCGATCTTCTTGCGCATTTCGTCCGCCAGATCGTCGCGCGAACCATAATTGAACGCCACATCGGCGCCTTCGCGCGCGAACACATCGCACAGCGCTGCTCCGATGCCACGCGTGCCCCCGGTGATAAACGCCCGCTTTCCTTCGAGTAAGAGGCTCACTCTATACAATCTCCTATACGGCAAGGCCGTGTGCCCTGCCGCTAACCTAACCAGAATTAGAGCTTGAATAAAACGGGGATTAGAACGCGAAGCGAGTGCAACAGTCAAGACGGGCTATGATGAGACAAGCGGATGGCCTGTTATACGGATTCTCCTTAGCACCGCACTTCAAGGCGGTGATCTCCTGGCTACGATGAGACTCTTAACCGTTTTAACGGTCTCATCGCAAACCGTTGAAACGGTTCAAAGATCAATATTCAACTCGTCAACACCTGGCTGAAGCCACGTGCTAATGCGACTTGGTTAACTTCAAAAAGATCAAGCCATGAGACTTTCAACCAGCTGCTCCTGGGCCGGTAAATTCTCTTCAGCGGCCGGCGGGACTGGAATCAAGGCGGTAATCTCTTCGACGATACGCTTGGTGGCGTTGGGAATGGCAACGCTGATGGTCGCCGCGCGCATGGCCGCATAGTGCTTTGAATCGTCGATCATCCGGCGCACAACCGGAACCACATCCGACGCGCGTTGCAGCAGGACGGCTGCGCCGCTCTTGACGATTAGGTTAACGGTGCTCGCTTCCTGCGGCATCGGCTGAGTGGTGCCATCGGCAATGATCGGCACTCGGCAACTCAACGCTTCGAAGGTGCTCAATCCACCAAGTTTCGAAATCATTACGTTGGCTGCGCCCAGCAGTTTTTCCACTTCGTCAGAATAGCCGATTACTTTGATAGGAAACTTGTCTTCAGCAGCGAGTGTTTCCACCTCGGCTTTCAAAGCCTTATTTTTACCCGCGAGAAAAATCGCCTGCATGTCCAATTCGCCGCGGACCAACTCGCGAAAGATGTTGGGGATGTTTCCGCCGCCTTCCCAACCGGCGTTGACGAAGACGGTGAACTTGTCTGCATCGAGGCCCAGCGCCATGCGTGCCAGTTGGGCGGCCTTATCGCCGGGAAAGGAAAACTTGGGATGGACGGGCATTCCTGACACCTTGATCCGTTCCGGAGGGATGCCATAATCAATCAACTGCCGGCGGGCGTCTTCTGTAGCGCAAAGGTAGAGACGCACGTCATCGCAGGCCCAGCCCTTCCAAAAACCGTAGTAAGGATCCGTAACCACCGTGACCAGCGGAATCCGATCCGCAAGACCTAATTCCTTCAGCACCCGCGCGAAAATGTGTTGGGTCAATGGATGCACGCTGACTACGATGTGCGGACACCAGCGCTCAAACAGTTCGCGTACAAAGCCGATGCACCGCGACTGAAAGAACTCTCGCGTCTCGGGGCGAAAACGATTCACGGCCCAGTAGAGATATTTCATCCAGTGCTGCTTGTTGCGCAGCATCCAGTTATAGAGCGCGACCATCTTCGCCGTGATGTGATGTGATTCTTCGACGGCTCGGACGACGCGAATCGCGTACGAATCGCCCTCGACAATGTTCTGAATTCCGGCCACGATCGCGGCCGCTGCCGAGCGGTGCCCACCGCCGGTGTCGGAAGAAATGATCAGAATTTTTGGTGCGTTATCTGGCATCAACTAAAAAGAGTTTGTTCTTTAGGGTACGTTTGCAATCAACTCACACGGCCGCCGATTCGGGTCGATTTTTTCACCGGTAAATGAATAGATGAGTTCAGCCGAGGCGCCACACGTGCTCATGGACATCGCCGTACCTTCCCCTTCGAACATCTCTTGCGCGGGCTTACCCTTCCTTGCTTCAAAGATCGTTCCGACAAACACGTCTCTCTGATCAAAGATAATGTGACGATATTCGAAGACGAGAAGATGACGCTTGTTGAATCCCTTCGCCAGCGTATCCTTTACCTCAAATTTACTGACCTTCTGCAGCGAATCTGATGACTTCCATTGGTAAGGCAGAGTCTCTTTGGGAAAGAAGATCTTCTGACTATCTTTCATCAGGTTGTTGAGGACATCCTGCTCGACGAAAGGAACCGAAGGAACTGTCACCACCATCCCGTCTCCGTACTTCCGGTCGTAAAGAAAAACCGAATTCTGGCGGGAAGCGGTTGGCAGCCTCGCATATCGCTGAGGCAGAGTGAAGACTACCCCATTGATGGTCATCTGCTGATTACTACGCGGCGCGGCCCCTAGAGAGACAATGCCGCAGAGCAATACCGCTGACAGCAACAGACCGCAAACACTTTTCCAGGAAGTTCTCACGGCTACACCTCAACCCTGACGCCGTCTGGAGCCGGTTGCGCGCGGTCAAGTTCTTTGCGCGATTTCTTCATCTCGCGCTCGAGCTTCTTGATCTGAATCAAGTGTTTGGGATTGAAAGGCAGCGACGGGTAATAACAATTCGATTCGTGAGTGCAAAAGCAGCCATCGGCTGCCTGCTTCCGGCGCGCTTTCATTGCCTCAGACAACCACAGACCCTGGAAGTTCCAATCGTGATCGCGCAGGTTTCCAATTGGCGCCAGATTCTCGCATGAAGAGATCGTGCCTTCATCATAAATCACCGCGCCGGCTGTGCCCGCATAGCATGTCAACTGGGCCTTTTGAGTTTCCTGAGTCTTTGTGATTAAGCCGTGCATGTAGATATCGATCGCCGCTTTGAAGTAACCGGCATTGCCACCGTAATTGTTTTTGATCGCCGCATGTCGCGAATCATCGTCGATCAGCTGCGCGAGTTTGGCATACCGGCTGTGATCGATGTCCAACTCGATCGGATCGGCTGAGGGCGGACGGATATAGTTGAAGTTAACTTTATCCGGCTTGAGGTCGTGTTTCAGAAAGTCATACCACTCGAAAATCGTGTCCTGATTCGAATGCATAAAGCAGGTGCACGTTTGAATGTCGAGGCGCGGATACTCTTTCTTAATCGCCTGTAGCTCGCGGGCCGTCTCAATGGCAATCGTCCACGATCCGGGCTTTTGTCGAATCTTGTCGTGCTGTGTCTGCAAGCCGTCAATCCCCATCGCAACCGTTACGTTGAGGTCGGGACACTCCTGAAGAATTCGCGTCACGTCGGGAAAGATTCGTTTCTGAATCTGTCCGTTCGACATCAGATAAACCGATTCGAGCTTGTTGTGACGATAGAAAGAGCTAACGATCTCGGGCAGGTCCTTGCGCGTGAACGGCTCGCCGCCCGCTAGTATCAGCACGCCGAGATTTCCGCCGAGAGTTTCCGCAATGCGATCAATCTCGTGCGTCTTCATCTGAAGTTTCTTGCGCGGCCGATCATCAAGCTCGTCGGTGAAGAAACAATGGGTGCAACGCATGTCGCACACAGAAGTAACCAAAATATTCAGCAGCACCGGGGCAAACGGTTGTCCCGTAGCCAGCTTGGCGTATCGTTTTAGTAATTCTCTGGTGGTGTAATCCATTATTGCCTCGGAAGGATTCTAACATGATAGGTCATATAGGTCGTATAGGTCCTATTAATTTCTTATCCCCGTGCACTCAAGCCCAACGCCCGCATGCGCCGGTACAAATGGCTGCGATCAATGCCCATTAATTCGGCCGCGCGCGAAACGTTGCCGCCGGCTTCATCGAGCTTGCGCTGAATGAATTCGCGATGATAGGCATCGCTGGCTTCTTTGAAGGAGGGAAAACGATATGACGACGCCGGCGGTTCTTCGTCGCCAAAGGCCGGTAGATCCTTAACGCCTACGGCGCCCTTCTGATGCAGGATCATCACGCGTTCGACCGTGTTTCTTAACTCGCGAACATTGCCCGGCCATGAATACCGCTGCATCGCCTCAATGGCTTTGGGATCGAAGCGCTTCGGCTTTTTGCCGTAGGCTTTCGCGAACCGCTCGTTGAAATGATCGATCAGCAAGGGCACGTCTTCCAGGCGGTCGCGCAGCGGCGGCACCTCGAACGGAATCACGTTCAGACGAAAGAAGAGATCGCTGCGGAAAGTTCCCTTCTCGATCTCTTCATCCAGGCGCTTGTTGGTGGCGGCAATCACCCGCACGTCAACGTTGACGGGAGTATTACTGCCGACCGGTTCAAAGCGTTGCTCTTCCAGCACGCGCAAAACCTTCGCCTGCACGTTGGCACTCATGTCCGAAACTTCATCAAGAAAGAGCGTGGCGCCATCCGCAATCTCGAACTTGCCTTTCTTTGCCGCGGTCGCGCCCGTGAACGAACCCTTTACGTGGCCGAACAGTTCCGACTCGATCAATTCCTCGGGAATCGCCGCCGAGTTCACTTCAATGAAGGGAGCAGCCGCTCGACGAGACTGAGCATGAATTGCGCGTGCAACCAGTTCCTTG
>JAWWPL010000172.1:0-8607 GCA_033850605.1 Blastocatellia bacterium
ATGCCGCGCGCGATGGCATCGACCAGATCCTCCGGGGTGCCAACGCCCATCAGATAACGCGGCTTGTCGGCCGGCATGAGAGGCGCGCTTGCTTCAATCACTTCCAGCATCACCGGCTTCTCTTCACCGACACTGAGACCGCCCAGGGCGTAGCCATCAAAGCCGACTTCTACTGTGCGTTCCAAACTTTCCCGGCGCAGATCGAGATGTGAAGCGCCCTGCACAATGCCAAAGAGCGCCTGCCGGAGCGCCGGCATCCCACCGGCTGGCCGCACGCTTTCAGCCTGCTCCGTTTGTAACCGATCAAAAGCCTCTTTCGATCGTTTCGCCCATCGCAGCGTTAGCTCCATACTTCGGCGCGCTTCCTCTGAGGTTGCTTCTCCCGGCGCGCATTCATCAAAAGCCATCGCAATCTCGGCGCCCAGGGCGGCCTGGACCTCCATCGAGATTTCCGGCGAAAGAAAGCACTTTGCGCCATCAATGTGCGAGCGAAACTCAGTTCCTTCTTCAGTGATTTTGCGCAGCGCACCTAAGCTCCAAACCTGGAAGCCGCCGGAATCGGTCAGCATGGCCCGCTGCCAACCGATGAATTTGTGCAATCCGCCGCATGCTCTAATCGTTTCGATCCCGGGTCGCAACCACAGATGATAAGTATTCCCCAGAATGATGCTCGCATCGAGTTCCGTCGACTCGAGTTCTTCAAAACGAATGCCTTTCACGGTGCCGGCGGTGCCTACGGGCATAAACACCGGTGTTTCGATCACACTCCGACGAGTCGTGAGAATCCCGGCACGCGCCTCGCCCTCGCGAAATTGAACTTCGAAGTCGATGGATTGTTCAGCCATTCGTCAGCAGGAAAACCCGTTTAGACGTTAAGCCTGGTGCCACTGCGGGTGCGCCGTTACCTTGTTCGGTGAAGGATGCTGGTTGTCAATGCGGAAGAAAGACGATCCAGAAACCACACCAAACATCGAAAAACGCGGTCTTGGTTCGAGTTGATTGGTGTGGTTTCGTGGATCGTTTTTTTCTTCCGTCCAATATCCTGGTCCTTCTGCTATATCTCTCAGCCACTCCAAATCAACGACGCCGCTTCGACTTATGCCGTTCGACAAACCTGATCGGCGTGGCCAGAAAACCAAACTCTTCGCGCATCCGATTCTCGAGATGTCGCACGAAGGAAAAATGAAGGCCCGCCTTACCGCCCGCGGTAAATACGACGAAAGTCGGTGGACGAATGCCTATCTGAGTAATGTACTGAACGTGCAAGCGCGACCCACCATGCGGCCGGGCCGGCATGATACCCGACCCCTGGGTGATCTCTCTTTCAAAGAATTCGTTCAAGCGCGAAGTCGAAATGCGAATGTTCCGGGCCTTGTTCGCTTCAACGACCAGCGGCAAAAGCCTTTGCACGCGCTGTCCGGTTAAGGCAGAGATCGTAACCACAGTGGCCCAACTGAGGAACTTCATCTGATCGCGCACTTTGCGCTCAAAAGCCGAGCCGGTGTGCGTGTCTTTGTTCTCGACTGTGTCCCACTTGTTGACGACCAGGATAATTGAACAGCCGGCCTCGACCGCATAACCGGCGATGTTCGCATCCAGGGCGGCGATTCCCTGCTCGGCATCAAGCACGATGATCGCCACGTCCGCGCGCTCCAGACTCTTGCGCGCCATCACCACCGAAAGCTTTTCCGCCATGGCTTCGGTTTTGCCTTTACGCCGAATGCCCGCGGTATCGATGATGCGAAAGCTCTGGCCCTCGGTCTCGAGCAAAGTATCAACGGTATCGCGGGTGGTTCCCGCTACCGGCGAAACGATCGCGCGCTCTTCGCCGAGCAGACGATTAAGCAAAGATGATTTGCCGACGTTGGGACGGCCCACGATCGCCAGGCGCAATTCTTTCGACGGCGTGACAAACGTGTCTTCTGCTATTCCGCCTTCCCTGACGCTCGGGCTAGTGCCGTGGAGTTCGGGCTCCAGCGTGTCCAACAATTCGCCAATACCGTTTCCGTGCTCGGCTGAAATCGCAAACACATCCGCAAAACCAAAGCTGTGAAATTCACCGGCGTCACTCTCCAGGTTCACGGCGTCCGCTTTGTTCGCGGCCACCAGCACACGCTTTCCGGTGGAGCGCAACAAGTGCGCCAGTTCCTGATCGAGTGGCGTGATTCCTTTGCGCGCATCAACTACCCAGATGATCGCTTGCGCTGCGTCAATGGCAAAGCCGGCCTGCTTCAGAATATTTGCCGGAATTAGCGCGTCATCATCGGGCACGATGCCGCCCGTATCCACAATCGCGAACCGCTTCGTCCGCCAGTTGGCTTCACCGTAAATGCGATCGCGGGTAATGCCCGGCTCGTCGCCGACAATCGACCGCCGCTCGCCAATCAGGCGATTGAACAGCGTCGACTTGCCGACGTTGGGCCGGCCGACGATCGCGACGAGGGGCAGTGTTTGTTCTTTTGAGGTGGCCATCACGAAATGAATCTTGATGATACCCTGACAAAGCGTATTATGCTGAACTGACACCCATATTAGTGTCCCGTTTGAGAGAGTGCCTGGCCGAGTAAAACGATCCACGAAATTACACGAAGAGTTTTGTTTGTGCGACTCTGTGTGATTTCGTGGATCGTTCTTGCCCATGCCGAAGAACACGAAACAACGGCTCGATAGCAAGCTTGAAGATGATTTGTCGCGGGCCAGCACCGATGATCGCGCAAACGGTTGCGACTGGTTACTCAGTAGGTCATAATCATGTGCTCTAAAACCAAAAGCTTTAGCTGGTGCAACCAGACAATAGGCGAAGGTGATAATTAATGATTGAAGAAAACGCAAACCTAACCTGGGAAATCCGGGTGTCGGAAGGTCGCGCGGGCACCGACCCCGAGGCGCCGGATTGGGAAGTGGCCGAGTTGGAAAATGGCGTGGTCAAAAACAACGCGGACATCTATGACAACCTGACGTTCGCCGAAGCCCAAAACATCTGCGGCATGTGGACCAAGAAAAAAGAAGACGCTGAAGGGGCTTAACCGGCTGCTGAGAAATCGACAATTACTTTCTCTTTGAGGTTCTGTGAAAACGACGGGGAGGGCACGATCCACTAAATCACACGAAAGCAGAGCGAACAAATTTATGTTAATTCATGTGAGTCGTGGATCAATTCCTTGTCTTACCTTTCCGCAACCTTCTCACGATACGGTTCCAATCCGGCTTGACTGACGCTTGAAATCCTGACTACGCACTTCTAATGACTGATCAACTCTCCGCGCTGACTAAAGATCATATAGACGCGAATCCGATCCGGCAATTCCAGACCTGGCTTGACGAAGTGCGCGCCAGCGGCGTGTCAGAGCAGGACGCGATCTCAATGACGTTGGGCACCGCCGGCAAAGATGGCCAGCCGTCGGCACGCATCGTGTTGCTGAAGAGTTTTGACGATCGCGGTTTTGTCTTTTACACGAACTATCACAGTCGCAAAGGCAAAGAATTAAACGACAACCCGCGGGCATGTCTGCTCTTTTACTGGCCGCAACTTTGGCGGCAGGTGCGCATTGAAGGTGGTATTGAGAAAGTTTCTACCATGGAGTCGGAAGCGTATTTCCAGAGCCGGCCGCTGGGTAGCCGCTTGGGAGCATGGGCTTCCAACCAGAGCGAGGTTGTCGACAGTCGTGAAGTTCTGGAAGCCCGGTTTGCCGAACTCGAGAAACGTTTTGGCAACGACGTTCCCAGACCAGAGCATTGGGGCGGCTATCGGCTCAAGCCTGGTTCGATCGAGTTCTGGCAGGGACGGGATAACCGTTTGCATGATCGGCTCCTGTATAGGCTTCAAGAAGATGGCAGTTGGTCGATTGAACGACTTGGACCTTGAGCTGAAGCAGAATCATTTTCCATTTGTCATTTTCCATTTCTCATTTCTCATTGTTAACGCCGCGGCAACTTTCTTCAAAACCAATGGCCAATAAAACATGTCAAATGGAAAATGATCTGATTCTCTACCCTGCCCGAATGTAACTACCCCAACCGCGGATGCTCCGCCACAAAATTCACCAACGCTCCCACATACTCGGGAAACGACGGGCAACGAATGCCATGAGGATCGAGCAACGCGCGGGCGATGGCTGTGTCGTACGTCTGCTCGAGAAAAAAGTAAGGCACGGCTGAATGCGGTAATCCGGTAAGCTTCGGCGCCAACGGCATCCTCAGTACGGGATAAACGATTCCCGCCGGCACCGTGGCAAACGAATCGCGCCCGCCAATCGCCTTCGAAATCTCGTCAAATAACTGATGCGTCGTCAAAGGAGCAGGATCGGCAAGCTGGACCGTCGCTCCAATTGCCCGATCGTCTTTGGCGAGCGCCACCAGGGCATCGATCACAAAATCAATGGGCACGAGATTCAGCCGAACCTCGCTATTGCCGATGTTCAGCAGCGTCAATCCCGCGGGCCATTTGCGCAGGTAGTGAATCAAGTAATAGATGCCATCATACTTCGCCGTTTCGCCGGTGACTGAGTCGCCGCATACGACCGCGGGACGATGAATCGTGATCGGAAGTTCTGACTTCAGCGCGGCAACCTCCATCTCAGCCAGATACTTCGTCTCTTCATAATGGTTGCGAAAGCCTGTGTTATGGTGCAATTCGTTTTCCATAATCAGGCCTTCACGCTTTCCGGCGACATAACAGGTCGAGACGTAATGATATCGCCGCAGGTTCTCAACGGACTTTGCAAACAAGCTGACGTTCAACGTGCCTTCGACGTTCACATGCGACGCCACGTCGCGGTCGACAGCCAGGTCATAGATCGCGGCCAAATGAAAGATGGTCGTAGTTTCCTGACGCGCACGTTCCAGTTCGCCTGTTGAGAGTCCCAGCCCGGGCTTGGTTATGTCGCCTTGGACCACCCGAAAATTATTTTGGTCGAGCCCGGTCTCGCCGGCGATCCGCGCCAACTCTTCCGCGCCTGTATCGAGAAACAGCGGATGTACCAAGAGAATGAAACGCGCGCCTTCCGTCGCCAGACGCTTGACCAGTCGACCCGCGATGAAGCCGGGGAAGCCGGTAATGAAGACTGTTTCGTTAAAAGCCATGATTAAGAACCTGCGCTGGTTTAGCGTCGGGCTACCGCCCGACTGAGCGGCGGCTGCCCGCTTCTAAACCTCAACATAACAAGAGACATTTACTTCCTCTCAAGTATAATCGAATCGTTTTGATCCAACACGTGGGCTGATTCGAGTAACGTTCTATTTTGAGAGATTGCGCTTGCCGGGTGAGCGAGGTCAGTACCGGGAGCGGTAGCGACCGGGTCTCAACGCTCCACACGATCCAAGTTTGCGAGGATCAGACCCGGTCGCTACCGCTCCCGGTACTGACGTCATCGCCAAATAGAGACATTCCTATCTACAACGCTCAACTCTGAAAGGCATCGAAGATGATCCTTAATCGACTCTCATCCCGGCGCATTGCGCTCGCGCCCGCCGCTTTCATTGCGATTCTTGCTCTTGTCTTCACGGCGTCAGAATTTCGCCGGGCCTCGGCACAGGAGCAAGGCGCATGTCCGGTGCGCGTGACATTGTTGCAGGTGAATGACGTCTACCAATTTGCACCCGTCGATGGCGGCACGCGCGGTGGCTTAGCCCGCGTCCTCACACTTCGCAAACAGATCATGAGCGAGTCGCCGCACACACTCTTTTTCCTGGCCGGCGATACTCTCTCGCCTTCGATCGAGTCGAACACTTACAAAGGCAAGCAAATGATCGAAGCCTGGGATGCGAGTGGACTCGACTATGCGACCTTCGGAAACCACGAGTTCGATTTCGGGCCCGATGTTCTGCGGCAACGAATGAGCGAGTCGCATTTCAAGTGGCTGGCCGCTAACGTAATCGATAAGAAAACCGGGAAGACCTTCGCCGGCACAGATGAGTTTGTCGTGCGCGAATTCGAAGGCGTGAAGATTGGCATCTTCGGCATCCTTTTGCAGGACACCCTGCAAACTTCGCGGCCCGGACCGGATGTCGACATACAGGACCCGTGCGCGACCGCCACGCGCGTGGTCCCCAAAATCCACGCCGCCGGCGCCCAGGTAATTATCGCGCTGACACATTTATCGATGGGTGAAGATAAGCAGCTCGCGCGCTGTTCCGGTGTCGATCTAATAATAGGGGGCCACGAACACACCCTGCTGGAATCTATGTCCGGCCATGCGCCAATTTTCAAGATGACTTCGGACGCGCGCGAACTGGGCCGCATCGATCTCAACATTACAAAAGCCACTGGCAAGCTTGAAAGCATCGACTGGCAAGTCATTCCCGTAACCGACAAGGTCAAAGAGGATCCTGCGTTTGCTCCGCTCAATTCAAAGTATGGGCCGCTGTTGAAAAGCCTCCAGCAAACGATCGGACGCACAGAGGTTGAGCTCGATATCAAAAGCGCAGACGTGCGCACACGCGAAACGAATATGGGCGACTTCATCGCCGACGTTTTCCGGCGAGCTACCGGAGCGGATGTGGCTCTGGTCAATGGCGGTTCGATTCGCGCGGACACAATCATTGAACCCGGCGTGCTGACAAAACGCGATGTGCTTTCAATTTTGCCCTACAACAACAAAGTGGTTAAGGTGCAGCTTACCGGCGCGATCATTCGCGAAGCGTTGGAACACGGAGTCGCTTCACTGGGAACAGAGTCACAGCCCGGGCGCTTTCCACAGGTCTCGGGAATTCGCTACGCGTTTGACGCCGGACTGCCCCCGGGCAAGCGCATCACTAGCCTCACCATAAATGGAAAGCCGCTCGACGATCGCGGCACTTATACTCTGGCGACTACAAATTATGTGGCCATCGACGCCGGTGACGGCTATGACATGTTTCGCAAAGGCATACTCGTGGTTCGGCCCGAACAGGCGCCGTCTGAGACGGATATTTTGTTGAAAGCGATTGCGTCGGTACCGTCGATTGCACCGAAGACCGACGGGCGGATCCATCGCATCGATGCCGGAAAAGAACAGGGTGCGTGTAATTAGAATACGGAGCGCGGACATCCTGTCCGCCAGCGGACGAAGTCCGCTCAGACTTTGCCAGAAGGAGTCGCTCTCGGAGCGGTTCGCGCTGCGCGCTCAGTCGGACAAGCTGTCCGCGCTCCGATCTCGAAGCCAAGCTTAAAACTACTGAGGGACCGACTGACCATGACACAAACCATTCGTTTGTTCCTTCTCGCCTATGTTTGCTTCTTTGCCGCCAACACTCAGGCCCAGACGCGGCCGGATTCTGATCTCCTCAACGAGATCTCCAAAATCAAAGCCATCGACAATCACGCGCATCCGCTGAAATACGTCGCTGCGGGCGAGAAACCCGATGATGAATTCGATGCGTTGCCTTTGGACGCCATTGTGGCTTTTCCGCTGCCGGTGCGCCTTAATACGTCGAACGCGGAATTCATTCGCGCGTGGCATGACCTGTACGGCTATAGCCATCAGGACATGAGCGCGGCACACGTTGCCGAGCTGATGAAAACCAAACAGCGAATCATTAGCGAACGCGGCGATTCGTTTCCGGCGTGGGTGCTTGATCAGCTCAATATCGAAACCATGTTCGCCAACCGCGTGGCCATGGGGCGTGGCCTGGTCGCGCCGCGCTTTCGCTGGGTGGCGTTTGACGACGCGCTAATCTTTCCCCTCAATAACGAAAGCGCAAAGCGATACAACCCCGACTATCGCGGTTTCTTTCCGAGTGAAGAGCGCCTGCTCAAGCGTTATCTAAGCGAGCTGAGAGTTGGCGCTCTTCCGTCATCGTTGGATGCCTATCTGAAAAGCATCGTGACGCCGACGCTCGAACGGCAGAAGCGAAACGGCGCGGTGGCAATTAAATTCGAGGCCGCGTACTTACGCAAGCTCGATTTTGACGATCCCGATGAAGCAAAGGCCCGCGCGACCTATGCGCGCTTCGTGCGCGGCGGTGAACCTCCGGCATCGGGCTACAAAGCCCTGCAGGATCTTCTTTTCTATTACATAGCGCGCGAGGCAGGGCGTCTGGGAATGGCGATCCACATTCACTGCATCTCAGGCTTCGGCGGTTTCTATCGTCAAACGGGCAGTAATCCTCTGCTGCTCGAAGCTGCATTCAATGATCCGGCGCTACGCAAGACGAACTTCGTCGTCGTGCACGGAGGTTATCCGTTCACCAAAGAGATGGGCTCGTTGATGAGCAAGCCGAACGTATATGCGGACTTTTCGGCGCAAACTTTTTTCACATATCCACGTGAGTTGAGTGAGACTCTGCGTAACTGGCTCGAATCCTATCCTGACAAAATCCTCTTTGGGACAGACGCGTTTTCATTCGGACCAGAGGTCGATTGGGGCGAAGTGGCGTGGCTTTCAAACACGTCGGCGCGACAGGCTCTCGCGTTGGCCTTAACCGGGATGATGAACGACGGCGAGATTACCCGCGTGCGAGCAATGGAATTGGCGCGCATGGTGCTGCATGATAACGCGAGCAAGCTTTACGGTTTCAAACAATAGCTTTTGCGCCTTTGGTTTTTCGCGATCGGAGCGCGGACATCCTGTCCGCCTGAGCGCCTAGGGCGAACTCTTTTCTAGAACAATTCCTCCTGGCGAAGTCTGA
>JAWWPL010000221.1:0-8121 GCA_033850605.1 Blastocatellia bacterium
CGATCTACGTCAACCGAATTAACCCGACCAGGATCGATTTGGACAGCCAGCTCGGCACCTAACCGAGCCTTGAAAAAGTGTTACCCATGTCTTCGGACACCTGTTACCCATGTCTCCGGTCTGTACAGGGAGAGGGTTGGGGTGAGGGCCTGAGCGCACTCTGCAACCACAACGTTGCTGCGGGCTTCAGCCCGCAATCCGTTTAGGAATTCTTCGCAAGCATCAACAGCATTGAAGAATTGACTAGTGTCTCCTCTAGAAAACGGGCTAAAGCCCGGTGAATTATTCCGCGCCTTGCAGTACTAAGCCCTCACCCCGGCCCTCTCCCAAAGGGAGAGGGAGGCAAACTGTACCACTAGCTTCCCTATCCGGCGGTTAGAGTTCTCGCAGTTAGGGGCTATAATGGCGGTGCACAAAAGAAGGACCTTGCCGGAATTCCCGTATGAAAGACGCCGGCATCTTAAAAGCAATGCCAAAAATTAACGATATCCAGGAAACGCCTAATCCAAACGCGGTGAAATTCATCTTGCGCGAGCCGGTAACTCACGGCGTGGCTCGCCAGTTCGGCTCAGCAGATCAAGCGCAGAGCGATACGCTGGCCAAATCCTTGTTCGATGTCGGCAGTGTAGTGTCGGTCTTTTACATGGACAACATGATCACGGTCGAGAAGGAGGAGCCGGCTGATTGGGATGAACTGCTGCCAACGTTAGCCGTGCCCATCCGTGCGGCTGAGTCCGTGTCCACCACTCCACCGGGAACCACCGCGGGGCTTGGGGGCGCGATTGCGGCAGTTACCAGCGACGATCCGCGGCTGTTACAAATCAACAATATCCTCGACGAAAAAGTCCGACCGGCATTGATGGGTGACGGTGGCTATGTCGAAGTCATCGATCTACAGGAGCACACGCTTAAGATTCGTTACCAGGGCGCTTGCGGTAGTTGCCCCAGTTCGCTTTCAGGCACACTGATGGCAATTGAGGGGATGCTCAAGCAGGAAGTTGATCCTGAAATGGAAGTTGTGGCGGTCTAAGCTCACGCGTCCCGAAAGTCCGTCTCATCTCATTACATTCTGGAACCTTGCCAGGGTCTCGCGCGTGATACCCTTTGACGTAGCACCCTTAATCTATCCAGCATTCCGGAGGTCAAGAATGAGTCGTCGTACCCTGCTGATCCCGCTTTGCCTGCTTCTCCTGTGCGCAGCTGCCGTAGCCCAATCGAACGAGGTCCATAAGACAGTCCCAGGTAAAGAGATTGCCGCCAGAGGTAAGACTGCGGTCGATCCGGAAGCCGAACGACTTCTTAAGGAGCGCCGGGCGCAGGCGCAATCGCTTTTGATTTCACTGGCCGCCGACGTCGGCAGCTACAACGATCAGACACTGCGCGCACGCACCCAAGCCCGAATCGCCGACGCGCTTTGGGATGCCGATCAGGACCGAGCTCGCACTCTTTTTCGCAAGGCGTGGGAGGCTGCGGAGCTGGTCGATGAGGACCACCGGCGAATAACACGGGAAGAGGCCAAACAGCAACAGGCCAAGACCGGAAATTCCGCGGTAGCAGGTCGAGCAAACATCCGCGGGGAAGTTCTCCGCCTGGCGGCGCGGCGCGATCGCGCGCTGGGCGAGGAGTTGCTGGCTAAGCTGAAAGACGAGAAAGCACGTGAAGCTACCGAAGCAGCTGATAAAGCCCGGACCGATCCCATGGACAGCCCCGATGGCTTGAAACAGCGGCTAAGTCTGGCGCGTCAACTGCTCGCGACGGATGTCGCGCGTGCGCTGCAATTTGCCGACCCTGCGCTCGGTTCTATTACCAGAGATGGAATTGATTTTCTTTCTTACCTGCGGGAGAAAGATGCGGCGGCCGCGGATCGCCGATACGCGATGATGTTGGCAAGTGCCGCCAATAATATGCAGTCCGATGCCAACACTGTTTCCACGCTGTCATCCTACCTCTTCACCCCACATGTATTCGTAACCTTCAACGGCGGCGGTGCTACCAGCATGCAAACATCCAGGGGCGGCGAGCCGGTGATGCCCACTCCGGAATTGCGCGCAGCTTTCTTTCGAACGGCAGCCGGGATCTTGCTCAGACCGCAGGCGCCTCCGGATCAGGATCAAACTTCGGCGGGCCTTCAGGGCAAATATCTCATGATCAAACGCCTGCTGCCGCTGTTTGAACAATTTGCTTCGAAGCAGATGACTGAGGCCATGCGCGCGCAAATGGACGCGCTGGGCACTGCCGTCCCCGAAGAACTCCGCCAGCGAGACGATGACTCACTGAGAGAGGGCATCCGCCCATCAGAGAAAAGCGAAGATCGCGAGAAGTCTCTGCTGGATCAAATAGATCATGTAAAGACGTCCGAGGAACGCGATGCTCTCTATCTTCAATTAGCCATGATATTGGCCCAGAATGGTGATATGCGCTCTCGCACCTACGTCGACAAGATAGAAGATAGTGAGTTACGGCATACCGTGCGGGCCTTTGTTGACGCTACGATGACAATCCGGGCTCTCGACAAGAAAGATATCGATCGAGTGCTGGACCTGGCTCGTACCGGCGAGCTCACTCACCTGCAAAAGGCATGGGCTCTGGCGGCCGCCGGCAAGCTGCTGGTGAAAACGGACCACGAGAAATCAATATCGGTAATCGAGGAAGCAGCCATCGAGGCCCGCCGGATCGAGGGATCTGATCCGGACCGTGCGCGCGCGTTAATGGCCGTGGCGAATGCGCTGCTGGTCAGCGAACGGGGAAAAAGCTGGGACGCTACCTACGACGCAGTCAAAGCCGCAAACTCCGCCGAAGGCTTTACTGGTGAAGATGGCGTGCTTCGAATCAGCTTGATAACAAAATCGATGGGTTCCGTGCGTATGTCTTCGGCGCAGGACTTTGACGTAACTGGCATCTTCGCCGAACTCGCGAAGGACGACTACAATCGCACGGTCGAACTGGCGCGTGGTTTCGAACGCGAAGCACCTAGAGCCAGCGCAGTAATCGCAATCGCCAAGGCGATCCTGGAAAACAAGGACAAGCCCAACTGATCCGTTCAAGCCCGGTGCGTCTGCAGATTGGATACCCCGGAGATCGTGATGAATAATCCTCGCTCAAGAATGAGTCGTCGTACTTTGCTGATCCCGATCTGCCTGCTTTTCCTTAGCGCAACTGCCGCAGCCCAACCGAACGCCGCCAACAAACCTTCTGTCGCTAAGGAATTGGCGGGCAAAAACAAGACGGCGAAAGATCCGGAAGCCGAGCGAATCGTGAGAGAGCGCCGGTCACAGGCGCAATCGCTCCTGATCTCGCTGGCAAGTGATGCAGGCAGCTACAACGATCAGAAATTGCGGGCGCGCACCCAGGCGCGAATCGCCGACGTTCTTTGGGACGCTGATGCAGAAAGGGCCCGCAATCTCTTCCGCAAAGCCTGGGACGCTGCCGAGATTGTCGATCAGGAAGGCCTCCGCAAAATGCAGGAGGACATAAAACAGCAACAAGCTAAGAACGGTAACTCAGCGGTAACCGGTCCAGCCAACATTCGCGGCGAAGTGCTGCGTCTGGCAGCACGACGAGACCGGGCGCTGGGAGAGGAATTTCTGGCTAAGCTTAACCTGGAAAAAGCGCGCGAGGCCACGGAAGCATCTGACAGAGCTAAAGGCGATCCCTTTAGCACACCTGAAGGCATCACCCAGAGACTGAGCCTCGCGCGACAACTGCTCGCAACTGATGTCGGGCGGGCCATCCAATTTGCCGATCCGGCTCTGGTCACAATAACCAGAGAGGGAATCGACTTTCTCTCTTATCTTCGAGAGAAAGATGCGGCCGCCGGCGATCGACGCTATGCAGTGATGCTCGCAGTGGCCGCAGGCAGTTTGCAGTCCGACGCGAACACAGTTTCGTTGCTGTCGTCATATATCTTCACTCCACACGCTTTCGTTTTATTCAGCGGTGAACATTCCACCACCATATCGTCGCGAAACTCAGAACCTATTGTAGTCCCGGCCGATTTGCGCTCCGCTTTCTTTCGCACCGCTGCCGGCATATTGCTGCGACCGCAGGCTCCTCCCGGACAGGATCAAACTACGTCAGGTCTTCAGGGCAAATACCTGATGATCAAACGCCTGCTGCCTTTGTTCGAGCAATACGCGCCGCAGGATATGACCGAAGCGCTACGCGCACAAATGGATGCACTCGGTACGGCGGTTCCGGAAGACATGCGCCAACGCGATGATGACACGATGCGAGAGGGCATTCGCCCGCCGTTAACTAACGAGTCTCGGGAAAAGACCCTGCTTGATCGAATCGAACATGCCAAGACATCAGAGGAGCGTGACCGGCTCTATATTCAGTTGGCCAGAATGATCGGCGACAATGGGGAGCTCCGCGCGCGCGACTATATCGACAAGATTGAAGATAGCGAGCTGCGCCAGATGACTCGCGCGTATGTTGATGTCGCGATGACCCTGAGAGCCATTGATAAGAAAGATACCGATTTGGTTTTTGAGTTGGTCCGCACGGGTGAGCTAACTCACATGCACAAGGCCTGGGCATTGGCCTCAGTCGCCAAACTATTGGCCAAGACTGACCACGATAAATCATTGGCAGTAATTGAGGACGCTGCTGCCGAAGCCCGGCGCATTGAAGGCTCTGATCCCGACCGCGCGCGCGCGCTGATGGCCGTAGCGAATGCCATGCTTATCAGCGATCGCGGCAACAGTTGGGATGCCACTTACGACGCGGTCAAAGCGGCGAACTCAAGCGAAGGCTTTACCGGAGAGGACGGCGTGATCAGAATCGCTTTGCAGGCAAAAGGGATGAGTAGCAGCCGCAGCTCTTCGGTGGCGGACTTTGATGTGTTGGGGATCTTTAGCGAACTTGCGAAAGACGACTACAATCGCACAGTCGAACTAGCGCGTGGCTTCGAACGCGAAGCACCCAGGGCCAACGCAGTGATCGCCATCGCCCGCGCGGTGCTGGAAGAGAAAAAGAAACAGTCTTCAGCGGTCCAGGGTTCAACCAATAAGAACGCAAAGATCGACTAGCTACTGACAACTGACCCAACTACGAATAGATATTCATTGGGCTGGTCAACAGCGCAAACGGATCTGCGACGTTCAAAGCCTCGCGCACATAGAAAGGCTCTCCCGCTTCCACGCCAATCAACGAGCCGTAGTAACGCATCCGATCTTCAGTCTGTTTGAGAAAACCCTGCCCGCTGATTCGCGTCTGAGGCTCCTTAGACTCGACGCTGTAGAACTGCGAGGCATAGACCCGAATCGCCTTCATCTTGCTTTCGGCAAACTGCGAAACATCGACGATAAAAGATGGGTTGGTTAGTCGCGAAAAGACCGCGTGGGCGATCGCCGGCATGCTGATGGCTGCCATCGCCGCTTGTTCATCATAGCGGCGCATTGTAGCCAGGCGAGCCGCTTCGCGCACGATTCGTGAGGTGGTTGCGTGGTCCGGATGGGGGTCATCCCAGTGCGAGGTAAAGAGCACCTTCGGCGCGCGTGTCCGCAATACTCTGACCATCGCCCGCCGCGTCTCTTCGTCGACCGCAAGATGGCCATCGGGTTGTTCGAGATTAAGGCGGGCATCCAATCCCATCACGCGCGCGGCTTCGAGCGCTTCTTTGGCGCGAATTTCCGGCGTGCCCCGCGTGCCCATTTCACCGCGCGTCATGTCGAGAACGCCGGTCCGATAACCGAGCGATTTCAGCTTCAGAAGCGTCCCCGCCATCGTCAACTCGGCATCGTCAGGATGCGAGAAAATGGCCAGCACATCGAGTTGAGTTTCCACGGACATTGTTTTGTCAGTGACGACGCTACTCACTGCTTACTGCTTACTGATCCTATTTCGATCGTCCCGTCGCCGACGGTGAAGGTCAGCATCGCACCCCCGTTGCCCGCGCGAGCGCGCACCGAACGGGGCCCGATACTGTTTCGTTCGCGGGGCTCGAGGCCGGGGAAGGCACTCTTAACCTCGCCAACTCGCAGCACGTCGGCATCGATATCACCGCTAAATCCCGGCATCAGATCCACCGCGAGTTTGCCACTCGCCAGTTTAATTTCGGCTCGCAGACCATGCCACGCGCGTGCCGGAACCGTAAAGTTCACGGCGCCTTTTTGAATGATTACCGACAGGTCGCTCCCGGTCAGGGACAGGTCCGCGACGCTCTCGACCGCGTTGATCCTAACCATTCCTTCGAAGCCTGATACTTTGATCGGGCCGGTGCCGGCATCGATCGAGACGTCGGTCATTGCCGGCACTTTGATGTGGTAATCGATCTTCCACGGCAGTCCAATTAGGGACTTGGGAAAGTCCTTCGCAACTCGCTTTAAATACTTCTTGTCGTGAGTTCCGGTGGTGATGATCCGAATGTGGTTAGCATCTTCATCGATCGCAAAGCCGTTGATGAGGGCGAGCCGATCAAGATCCGCTGCGGTCGGAGCGCGTAACTCGACTTCGGCGTTCACTTCAACCTCGCTACGCTGCCAGCCTTCGATGGTAATGGAACCGGCGGGTGCGCCAACGATCGTAACTGCGCCGGCATACCCCAGCCTGCGCGTCTCATGAAGCGTCGTAGTGCGCGTCAGCAGCGGGCCGGCTGGCGTGGCCGGCTTATTTTTTTGCGCCGCGACCGGCGCATGAATGTAAAAGGTTGAGAGTAATACTAGAGCAACGGAGGAAACTGGGATTGCGCGTCTTTTCACCTGCACGGATTGTGCGGGAGATCGCTCAGTGTTGTCTAGCGGCGCAGAAAGTTTATGTTGCCTTGATAATTCGTGACGGTCACCGAGGCGCGGCCATCGCCAACGTCGCCGGTTATCCGGCGGCCCTGTCCCAGTGTTTTCAAGCCACCGTTAGAGAAAGGTCCCATCGAGATTTTCTCGGCCGCCGCCGCGGTCGCCACCACCCGAAATCCACAGCTTGCCGGTAGCCGAAGCGTGATCGTGCCCTGGCCCGATTTGAATTCATAGGTGCCGCCCGATGCGAATTCACCGTCAAAGAAAATATTGCCGGTGGTGTTTGACGCAAAGACGCGCGCCGCGTTAACGCCAGAGAGCGTAATGTCTCCTGACGTCCACACGTGTGCTCGCACCAGGTCGCCCTGAATATTACTCACACTGATTTGCCCGCTACGGGTTTCCAAATCGACAGACGACCTGGACGGGACTTGAATCTTGAAGTTCACATCGCCCACGTCGCGGCGGTCGCGGTTGTCTCCGACGATGTCGATGACCAAACCTGTCTCGGTTTGCCTGGGGTTGAAATGTACTGCCGGGGCTTCCATGGTCGCTGTAATACGGATCTCGTCTTTCGCCCAGGTTTCGACCGTTATCGTCCCTGAGAGATTCTTCAACTCAATCCGGACGTTCTTCCCCGCCGGATAATGCCGCGACACTCGCTGTTGGGCGAGCACGCTGGTGGCTACAACGAATACGAGGAAGAGGGCAGGAAGTGCTGCCAGACTTGCTCGGGTTCTGGTGACGGGCGAATGAAAGTTCATCGGTGGATCATCAAGCCGGGATCGTGCCCGGCTTTTTTAGTCTTAGAGTGCGGCAAACTCCTTCAACAACTCTACCTTGTCGGTCAGAGCAGCATTGAGAATCTCTTCGGAAACTTCATCGTGAGGATTCTGAGTCAACTGGCGCATTGAATCGTTAACTGCCGCATCAATCACGCCCATGTTCTTATCAAACGTCTCGCGCATTTGCGGATTCCAGCGGGCCTTATTCAGTTCCACGCGCTCGTTCCAGTAGTCGATGACTTGCTGCTGCTGGCGATAGCGATCCTTAACGGACAATCCAGTCACTGGCAGAGCTATCCCGGAAGCAACTACTTCGGGTCCGCCCGCGAAATTCAACCGACGCAAACCGACTACGGTCAACATGGATACTGCGATAATGATGACGGTGGCGGCTGCGGCCAGCTGCGGGAAGGAAAGATGCCAACTTCGGTTCATGAGGCGAAACCACCAACCCGCGTTCGCCGGGATTAGCGCCCGCGCGGGATCAGGAGATTCGGCTGCAATCACATTGCTAATGCGTAACCACAGCGCGCGCTCATTCGGCACGGCCTCATACTCATCCCGTTGCTCAAGACAGGACGCCACGATCGCGCCCAGGTCGC
>JAWWPL010000242.1:0-6158 GCA_033850605.1 Blastocatellia bacterium
ATGCCGGGAGGTTTTTGCCGGCCTGATTGGGAGTGTGTTTCTAAAGGTAAGGAAACCATCAAAAAAGCGAGAACGATCGAGAAGGCGGCTATGACACTACCTCTTAACCCCAGGCTATGGGTAACGCCAAGGTATCTGCGGCCCGCGCGCGCTCGCTCGTCGAGTTTGCTATCTTCGGCGGCATCTTTGGGTGGATGGCCGTCCGCGATCATGGCTTCATCGGACGGCCTGTCCTTTAGATGAACACACGAATATCTTTCCGGCAGATTAATCATGTTACCGCCGTCAAAACTGGTTCGCGTTCTTTCCATTCTGTTTGCAGCCAACGATCCCACTCTTCCAGGGCCAGCTTCACCTGCAATAAATGCCGATCTCGTTTACGACGGACGCCCCGGGTCAGTTCAGCACTGAGCGGCTCGAGCAGTGCGAACGTAATATTGACGGGCTGGTAATTTTTTGTCGCCGCTCCCGAAACATATCGCGCCAGCGCGCCAATCGCACTACGCGGCGGTGCCAGCAAAAGTTCCTGGCCCAGCAGGTGCCGCGCCGCGTTATTGCCCGCCAACCAACCCATCGCCACCGACTCGACGTATCCTTCGACGCCGGTAATTTGTCCGGCGAAGAAAAGGTTTGAGGCGGAACGCATCTGCATGGTTGCCGCGAGTACGCGCGGCGCGTTGATATAAGTGTTTCGATGAATCTGGCCGAACTGTAGAAACTCTGCCTGCTCGAGACCTGGAATCAGGCGCAGCACGCGCGCCTGTTCGCCGTAACGAAGATGGTTCTGAAATCCCACCATGCTATAGGCATCGGCCATTAGATTTTCCTGTCGCAGTTGCACGGCGGCGTAAGGCTCGCGCCCAGTCCTCGGATCGACCAGGCCCACCGGTTTCATCGGCCCGTACCTGAGAGTGTCGACGCCACGCCGCGCCAGCTCTTCGATCGGCAGACAGGATTCGAACCAGCGGGTTTCTTCAAAGCGCTGCAAGGGGACGCTATTGGCTTCGATCAAAGCCGCGTAGAAGTGCGCGTATTGCTCGGGATTAAACGGGCAATTCAAATAATCGTCGCCACCCTTGTCATAGCGAGCGGCGGAAAAGGCAATCGATCGATCGATCGAATCAGCCGCGATGATGGGCGCGATCGCATCGTAAAAATACAGCTGATCATCGCCGGTCAGCTTCATGATTTCCATGGTCAGCGCATCGGAAGTCAGCGGGCCCGTAGCAATGACTGTAACGCCGTCCTGCGGAATATTAATGACTTCTTCGCGCACAATTTTGATTTGGGGGTGCGATTCGATTCGCTCAGTTACGTATTCGGCAAACTGTTGGCGATCGACCGCCAGGGCTGCGCCGGCGGGCACACGTGTTGCCGCGGCGGCTTCCATAACCAGCGAATCAGCCCGGCGCAGTTCCTCCTTGAGCAGATGAGAAGCAGAACCCTGCTCGTCGGATTTCAAGGAGTTCGAACAGACAATTTCGGCAAGCTTATCGGTGCGATGCGCGGGTGTTTGCCTTACGGGTCGCATTTCATACAGGCGCACGTGGGCGCCTGAGCGAGCTGCCTGCCAGGCAGCTTCCACGCCCGCTAATCCACCCCCTATAACAGTGATAGCTGATCTGCCCATATCAAAGGCATTCGCGGCTCGGCCGCCTGATGTGCGGAAAGGCGCTGCCTTTCCGGGAGTTGACACAATGATCGGCGACTTGAGATCAGCGCCGCTTCTTTCGCTTCAGAACTTTCTCGTGCGCCTTTTTCGTAACCTCAGCAAGTCGTTCAGCCTTAGTCTGGGCGGTCCCCGATCCTTGTTCCGGTTGATTGCCGTGATGCTCTTGCATCTCGGCCTGATGCTTATGGAAATCGGATTCGTTGACTCGCGTCGCTCCGACCTTAAACGTTTCGATGTTGCGTGTTCCGCCCTTCATTGCTTTTCCTTCCTTGTATCCCAGACTTCAATACGTGTGAATCTTTTCCAAGCCAAAGTTTGGCTACTCGTCATGGTACCGGTGCACTTTCCTTCGGATCGATCTCATTAGCACCGCGGCTTTAGCCAAAACTGACCTTAGGAGGAGCCCGAAACCGTTTAACGGTTTCCCTTTTCTTTCTCGCCCAATGGCCACCGGGCTAAGGCCGCGGTGCTAATGAGAAGTGAGGCGAACTCAAACTGCGCCACTCCTCAAAAACCAAATCGGTGCAATACACTTTTTCAACCTGCTTGACAGCGCAAACAACGCATTCGTATAGTTCAGTGACCACATTCAGCCGGCTTAGCTCAGTTGGTAGAGCGTTCGATTCGTAATCGAAAGGTCGTCGGTTCAACTCCGATAGCCGGCTCCAGATAATCTATACTCCGAGCATCACTGATCGCAAAGATGAAGGCAACCTCACGCCGCCTTCGTTAGCTTTCTCTGGCACCCCAATGACAAATGGATAAGAGAAGTCCGGCGTCGCACCTGGTCTGTTAACCTGTCGTACTTTGTGTGTTAACGCACAGACGCGAAAATCACACTGGTATAAATTCCGTCACCACCCCTGAAAAATCAGCGAGTTTGAGGAAGTAAGGCTTTGAGCGGTCTTGGCCTCCTCTATTTCAGCCGCCCCTTAACTATCGAGAGCGCCAGCGGAGTTGTGCCCGGACTTCCACGACGCTTTCAAAAGCTACGGTCATCCTAACGACCGTTCGGAGACATCGGTTATGTACCCGTATTCACCCTCTTCCCAAGCGCGCGGCTACGATTTTGGACGCGGATCCCTTCGTCAACCGGACACCGAAAATCCCGTGGTGTTAATAGTCGAAGATCATCCGGACACACGGTCCGAGCTGACTCAGATGCTGGAACTAAACGGATACCGTGTGATTGAGACGGACAACGGACTGGATGCGGTTAAGCGCGCTCTCTATGTTCATCCCGATCTTCTTTTGGTAGATCTAAATGTCCCGTTGCTCTATGAAATGGTGGCCGCGCGTCAGATCGTCAAAAACGCGCGACTGGGAAGCGTGCCGGTTGTAATCGCCACCCATGAAGATGCCGTAGACGCGGCCGCTATCATGGAGCTCGGTGTTCGTCGCAACGAGTACGTGACCAGACTCTCTGACTACCAGCAGTTGGAATGTTTACTTGACTACTTGCTTACCGTGAAGCCGAAGGCGGCTTGATCGTCACTGGTTTCAGCTTTGCCTCAAAAGTCGATTGGTGCAGTAATGAGTTTCGTGTCTAGTTCGAGTGACATCGAGGATCGTTCCTTTTTTCCAGAAAAACAAAGACGATCCACGAAGTCACACGAACCAAAATAGATCCGACTCGAGACAGTTGTGACTTTTGAGGCAAAGCCACTGGTTTCGTCTCTCTCAAAAACGCAAACTCGGCGCAGTTGGGATTCGTCGCAACTGACGATCGTCTGCGCACTTCATAATTTTGGAAGAGCTTACGAGCCTGCGTATTCGCGGGCGATTTTCGGTTTTCCCTCTCGTTCGGTTTGAAACAATACCGATATGGCTCACGTATGCCCTCCGATCAACCGTCCGTCGATTGATGGCCTTCGAACGCGAAAAAATGCCGCGGCGGATGTCGAGTCTTACTTCAAGAAAAGAATCGGATGTATAAGGAGAGGAATAGATGTCAACCAGTAGAAGAACTTTTCTTAAGCTTTCAGCCGTCGCCGGTGGGAGTGTCGGCTTAGGACTAATACCTGGCTCGTCAGTTTTTTCAGAGGCCTTCAATGGGACGTTAGGATTAACCGGCAAGGCCCCAAAATCACTGCGAATATTGATGCTCGGTGGTACTGGTTTCACTGGGCCGCATCAGGTTCGTTATGCACTTAGCCGCGGACACAAGGTCACAGTGTTCAATCGCGGAAAGACGCATCCGGGCGAACTACCAAAGGAAGCCGAACAACTTTTAGGCGACCGAAATGGCCAGCTGGACGCTCTTAAGGGAAGGACCTGGGATGTGGCGATAGACATTCCCACGAGCATTCCGGTCTGGGTCAGGGACGCAGCTCAAGTCCTGAAGGGAAATGTCGATCGTTACGTTTTCATCTCAACCATCTCGGTCTATTCGGACAACAGCAAACCCGGAATGGACGAGACAGGACCGCTGGCCAAATATGAAGGCGCGGACGCCATGAAAGAAACTCAGGCGACTTTGAAGGCCTCCAATTATCGTCTCTATGGACCGCTCAAAGCCCTCTCAGAAGCGGAAGCTGAGAAATGGTTCCCCGGAAAGGCGCTCATCATTCGCCCCGGATTGATTGTGGGGCCGGGTGATGAATCTGATCGCTTCACCTATTGGCCGGTGCGTCTGGCTCGCGGTGGCGAGATCCTCGCGCCCGGCGATCCAACCGACCCGGTTCAGTTCATCGACGCTCGCGACCTTGCCGAATGGACCATACGAATGGTCGAACAGGGCACGACGGGAGTTTTCAACGCGACTGGTCCCAAATCAACTCTGACAATGGGACAAATGCTGGCCGGCATCCAGCAGGTAACTAAGGCGGATGCGCGATTGACCTGGGCGGATGCGGAGTTCTTGGCCGCACAAAAAGTTTCACCATGGTCAGACATGCCAGTTTGGGTTCCACCCAAAGCCGACTCAGCCGGGTTCGCCAGGATTAGTATTGCCAAAGCGTTGAGCAAGGGCCTGACATTCCGGTCGGTTCCCGACACTACGCAGGTTACCCTCGATTGGTTTAGAGCGCAGCCCGCCGAGAGACAGGTAAAGTTGCGGGCAGGAATTAAGCCGGAGCGCGAAGTGGAAGTACTCGCGGCCTGGCATGCCGGCAAGAAATAGAGATCCAGTAAGCTGCTGAAAAAGAACCAGCACAGCGCTCCCCGAAATCACACGAATCAGATTCACGCCTTCGTTTTGCTTAGTGTGGTTTCGTGGATCGCCATTTCACATTCCATAGGAGCGTTTCTTGAAGAGTGAGAGCGATCCAGGAAATAACGAACCCGGCGTCCTCCTGCGACTTTTACGAAAGGCCGTAGATGTGAGAGCGGAAGAAGTCCGGGCGCTCGGTCTGGGCTTCGCGTATTACTTCCTCATTCTCTCCGCTTATTACGTCATTCGTCCCATTCGGGATGATTTTGGCGTAGCTGGGGGCATTGAGAATCTGCCGTGGATGTTCACGGGCACGCTGATCACAATGTTAATTGCGAACGCGCTCTTCGCCGCTCTGGTCGCGAGGTTTTCGCGTAGACGTTTCATCCCCCTCGCCTATCGTTTCTTTATCGCCAACCTCCTGATATTCCTGGTGCTCCTGCTGACGATTTCCCAGGGTAATCAAGTGTGGGTCGGTCGGGCGTTTTTTGTTTGGACAAGCGTCTTCAATCTCTTTGTGATTTCGGTCTTCTGGGCTTTCATGGTCGATGTCTTCAACGCCGATCAGGGAAAGCGGCTATTCGGTTTTATCAGCGTCGGGGGGACCTTGGGCGCGATCGTTGGTGCAGCTATCACGGCCAGTCTGGTCCGGAAAATTGGCAGCGTCAATCTACTTCTAGTTTCAGCGGTTTTGCTGGAGCTGAGCTCTCAATGCGTTCGGCTCTTCCCAAAAATAAACGCCGGGGCAGGTGTTTCAAATGAAAAGAAAGCTGTTGAAGAGTCGCCGGTGGGTGGCGGGATTTGGTCGGGCATCGTGCATAACGTTAGCTCACCGTATCTGCTGGGCATCAGCACCTACATGCTTCTTTACGCGCTCACCTCGACGCTTCTATATTTTCAACAAGTCGGCATCGCGGCCGCCGCTTATCCCGATCGGTCAGCGCGGACAGCGTTCTTTGCCCAGATCGATTTGCTGGTCAACGTCCTGACTGTGCTGGTGCAAATATTTCTTACTGGAAGATTGCTTAAGTGGTTGGGTGTCGGCGTGACGCTAGCGATTCTGCCGGCGTTAAGCGTCGTGGGGTTTACCGCAATGGGGGTAGGTCCGACGCTCGCGCTGTTGGTGATTTTTTTGACTTTGCGACGGGCGGGAAACTTTGCCATCGCCCGGCCGGCGCGCGAAACGCTCTTCACGGTGGTAAGCCGCGAAGATAAGTACAAGGCCAAGAACTTTATTGATACCGTGGTCTATCGTACCGGCGATCAGATCGGAGCATGGTCGTCGAAGGCTCTGTCCTGGTCGGGATTGGGTTTAACTGGTGTTTCGTTTGTCGC
>JAWWPL010000285.1:0-8544 GCA_033850605.1 Blastocatellia bacterium
CTACCAGTTCGCTGGCTCCCGCGGCAACCGTGAAGCCAGTAGTGCCGGCGGCGACGGCTACGAATGCCACCTGGCCCGGAAGTCCCGTAACGGTTATAGCATGAGTGATTGTTAATCCGCCGTACCCGACGCCGGGACTGAGCGCAATAATCTCACCGCCGGTGTTGGTCACTGTATAGGCCGCAGAGAAGTTTCTGCAGGGAGCCGAGAAGGAACAGTCACTGGCTGTGTTGGAATCGTTGCCGATTCCGGGGCCCGCCACAAAGGTGCGTTGGGCCGATGCCTGCCCAGCCGTAGCGCAGGTGATAATAAACAAGAAAGCTGCTAAAAAACTCATTGTCAATTTTGTCTTATTCATGGTTAGTCTCCTCAAAGTGAAATCAAAGCGCCCAGCCTGTGAGTCGAGCGCGAGGTTGAAGTTAGAGCCTGAATCACCGGCACCGGTGCCAGCGCTGGCAAAGATGTTGGCTTGAAAGCTCATAAAGCAAGGCGACAAGATTAATAGCCCCGCTAGGTGCGGCTCAGGGCAGGAAACCACTTACATCTTCGAGTCGAGTTTTTCACTCGACGCGAACCAAGTCGGGTCAATCAAAGTTCAGGCATCTTAATCAGACAGCCTTTGTCTGTCAACGATAGCAGGGCAGAAGGATAACTGGGAGGCGTGGCCTCTGCGTCGCTGGGCGCCCCGGAAGGCGACCGGTTGAAAGAAACTGAGCAATCGCCTCAATGCGCACAACAAGAAAGCGGCAAAATAAGCCCGTTAAACAACGAGCACGGTTCATCTTGGGTCGCTTGGCCCGTTGTAACTTATTGTTTGCTGGCAACGAGGGAGGAAGGATTAGATTAGTGTCAAAAGACTGCCGGCCGCCTGCGACGGGCGGCCGACAAAGAGAGATTGGAAGGATTAGCGTCTTAACTCGCGAGCATCCGCCTAATGTGGGTTGTCACCGTTGCTGTAGCCTTGTGTATTCGAGCAAGGGCAACCCGTTCCGGTTCCATCAACGCCAATGGTATTACCCATCATATTGGTAAGCCAGGCGCCACCAACCGTGTGAACCCAGACATTGTAGAGCGGGTTGTTACCGGGATTGATCATATGAATCCCAGTACCATTGTATGTGATGCTGCCCCCATCAATAGTAAGAAGCGCGGTCGCCGCAACACTGGGGCTGGTGGTGCCGGTCCCACTAACGCTAGCTCCAATGGTATTACCCGTTAAGGTGGAATTTCTGAGAGCCATCGTCGTGTTTACTATGGTGATGCCGGTAGCCAATTGAGTAAAGGTACAGCCTTCAACAACCAGCTTACCGCTGGTGTGCGAAAGGCCCGTGCTAGTCGCAGCGTTCGAGCCGTTGAAGGTGATGTTCCGTATCACAACCTGTTCAGTCGCCCCCGCGTTCACCGTGAAGCCAGTAGTGCCGGCGGCAACGGCTACGAACGCCACCTGGCCGGGAAGTCCCGTAACGGTTATCGCATGAGTGATCGTCAGTGCGCCGTAGCCCACACCGGGGCTGAGCGCAATAATCTCGCCGCCCGTATTCGTCACCGTATAGGCCGCAGAGAAGTTTCTGCAGGGAGCTGAGAAGGAACAGTCACTGGCAGTGTTGGAATCGTTGCCGATTCCGGGGCCTGCCACAAACGTGCGTTGAGCCGATGCCTGCCCGGCCGTAGCACAGGTGATAATAAACAAAAAAGCTGCTAGAAAACCCATTATCAATTTTGTCTTATTCATGGTTATTCTCCTCAAGGTGGAAAAACGCTCAACCTCGTGGGTCGGGCGCAAGGTTGAAGTTTGAGCCTGAGTCACCAGTACCGGCGTTGGTCCTGGCTGGAAAGCTCTTGAAGATTGATGGCGAGAATTATTAGACCCGCTATGTTCGGCTAAGGTAGTAAACCACTTACATCTTCGGGTCGAGTTTTTCCACTCGACGCGATCCAAGTCGGGTCAATCAAAGTTCACGCATCTTAGGCAGACAGTCGTTGTGTGTCAACGTCAGAACCCCTGACCAACGTAAGTTCCCATTGCTGGGCTGGCACAGGGATCCGCGCCACATTGTGACGTGTTTCCCGTAATCACGAGGGCCGTGCCGTTAGCGATGATATTGGTGAAAGGTACGCCATTACTTACACGCACAAAAATGTTCCAGCCATTGTTGCCGCCCCCCTGCTTTAAACCCGGACTATTCATTTGCAGCCCGGTAGTATTGAGGGTTATGTCGCCGCCATTAATATAGACAAGCGTGGTACCGTTTGGCGGGGTATTCTGACTTCCGCCATCGCCGTCCGCCCTGACCCCGAGCGTGTTCTGGGTAATAAAACAATCCTCAATAGCAACCTTTCCCCCCGTCACAAGAATTCCGGTGGTGTTCGACTGGATGCGCGATTGTTTGACATTCACTCTCGCCGTCGTGTTGCTGATCGACACTCCGGTTGTGAGCTGGTTAAAAGCGCAACCTTGAATGGTCAGGCTACCGCTCGTATATGCAAGGCCGGTGCTGCCGCCGGCGCCCGAACCGTTGAAAGTGATGTTCTGCACTACAACGAGATCAGATGCTCCCGCGCTCACCGTGAAGCCAGTAGTGCTGGCGGTGACGGCTACGAAGGCCACCTGGCCAGGAAGTCCGGTAACTGTGATCGCATGAGTGATTGTTAATCCGCCGTACCCGACGCCGGGACTGAGCGCAATAATCTCACCGCCGGTGTTCGTCACCGTATAGGCGGCAGAGAAGTTTCTGCAGGGAGCTGAGAAGGAACAGTCACTGGCAGTGTTGGAATCGTTGCCGATTCCGGGGCCTGCCACAAACGTGCGTTGAGCCGATGCCTGCCCGGCCGTAGCGCAGGTAATCACAAACAAAAAAGCTGCTAAAACACTCAATGTGTATCTCATCTTATTCATGGGAAAAATCTCCTCAAATTGAAAAGGCGCTCACTATTGTCAGTCGAGCGCCAGGGTTGAAGTTTGCTCCTGACTGACCGGAACCCGTAGAAACGTTTGCTGGAAAAGTTAGGAGCCTCCGCCGGCCGCCCGAAAAGGAGCGACCGAGGGAGGAAGCTTGAACCAAAGATTATCCAACGACCTCTCTACTTAAAGGCCGTTCATCGTGTATATGCCTGGGCCAGTGGCACAACTCGCGCCCGAGCAAGTGGAATTGGTCGTGTTTCCTGCGAGGTTAAGACTACCGCTGGACTGTGCGAAAACGAAAATATTGAAAAGAGGATTATTGTTTCCGTTAAGGCCGGCATTGATCTGTTTGACCCCCACAGTATTGAAGGTGACGTTTCCCCGATTGACGCGCAGCTGCGCTACTGCCACTGTGGCATCTGGTAAAGTTCCCTGGCCGGTGGATTGAAGTCCCGTGCCATTGCCATGTACCTCGCAATCCTCCAGATCCATCTTTGCAAAGTTATCCACGCCAATTGTCAACTGTTGGAACACGCAGTTTCTGACAACTAACCGGCCTGAATTATGCGTAAGCCCGGTGGTGCTCCCAGCGCCTGATCCATTGAAGCTGATGTTCTGCACGACCACAAGATCAGTCGTTCCGGCACTCACCGTAAAACCGCTGGTGCTGGCGGCTACGGCTACGAAGGCCACCTGGCCGGGAAGTCCAGTAACCGTGATCGCATGTGTGATCGTCAGTGCGCCGTAGCCGACACCGGGAGTGAGCGCAATGATCTCGCCGCCCGTATTGGTTACCGTATAGGCCGCAGAGAAGTTTCTGCAAGGCGCTGAGAAGGAACAGTCACTGGCCGTATTGCTGTCGTTGCCGATCCCTGGGCCGGCGACGAACGTGCGCTGAGCCGATGCCTGCCCGGCCGTGGCGCAGGTGATAACAAACAAGAAAGCTGCTAGAAAACTCAGTGTGGATTTCGTCTTATTCATGGATAGTCTCCTCAAGTCAAATCGAAGCGCCCATTCCTGTGAGTCGAGCGCGAGGTTGAAGTTAGAGCCTGAGTCACCGGCACCGGTGCCAGCGCCGGCAAAGATGTTGGCTGGAAAATCATGAAGGATCACCCTGTGGGTCAAGTGCAAGTGTTGAAGTTGGAACCTGAACCGCGGGCGGAATTGGTAGATGGAAACCTTGTACAGCCCCGTTTGATAGTGGAGTTCGTCCCCCCGCTGGCGGCAAGGCAGGAACCCAAAACTCAAACACTTCGGACCGTCGGGACTGGCATCCGAAGCAGCCAGATCAGATCGAGTGCACGCATCTTAATCAGAGCACTTTTGGTTGTCAATGAGAGATAGGGGCGACCTGGAGCAGTGCTTTGGCCGGGATTTCCCTCGGCCGCAGTCAACGGAAATGAAATTTAGACATCTCTATCTTAGTGCATGGGAAGTGAAGAGAGAGAAACACAGTACGTTGCTTCAGAAGCAACATTTCCTGCCCTACAAATCTGCGAGCGCTCGATCCCAGAACATTGCCAGCGAAGACCACGATCAAGTTTGGATGAATCCTTGTTTGACCAGGTATGCCAGTATCTCTCGCGCATTCTCTTCTGCCGTATGTGCCACAGTGTCGAAAGCAATCTCAGCCCGCAGCGGTACCTCGTAGGGATCATCAATGCCCGTGAAGTTCTTGATTTCTCCTCGCCGCGCCTGTGCATAGATACCTTTGGCGTCTCGTTGCTCGCATACTTCCAGAGGCGTATCGACGAAAACTTCTATGAACCGATCGCTGCCTACCATGTTCCGCACATCATTGCGTGTGGCGCGGTAGGGGCTGACGGCAGCGCAGATGGCTACGCCTCCGTGCCGGGCAATTTCGGCGGCGACGAAACCAATGCGGCGAATGTTTGTATCGCGATCTTCTTTGCTGAAGCCGAGCCCCTTCGACAGATGAGTGCGCACGACATCTCCATCAAGCACAGTCGCCTGACGACCGTGTTCGAGCAGCAACTCAGTCAATACTTCAGCGGTAGTTGATTTGCCGGCGCCGCTTAGTCCGGTGAACCAGATGCAGACTCCCTGAAGGTGCCGTGGGGGATATGCTTTGGCTAACACCCGCGCAATTTCCGGGCGGCTGAACCAGTCCGGCAAATCGCGGCCTTTCTGCAAATACTCTTCACGCACTTCCGTGCCTGAAATCGTCAGCGCCGCCGCATCTCTTTTGTCTCCTATTTCCTTGTAACCCTCATCCGGAAAATATGCCAACTCCTGGAACGGCAGCACGCCGACATTCAGCTCATCGCTGAACTGCTTAACCAACTCCTGAGCATCGTAGGGACCATAGAAGGGTTTACCTTCCGAGTCCTTTCCCGGGCTGGCGTGATCGCGGCCTACGATTAAGTAGTTCGCGCCGTAGTTGCGACGGATCACTGCATGCCATAGCGCCTCTCTCGGTCCAGCCAGTCGCATCGCCAAAGGCAGGAGCGCCAGCAGGATTTGCTCGGAATCGTAGTAACGTTCGGCCAGAATTTTGTAAGTGCGCACCCGCGTGTAGTGATCGATGTCTCCCGGTTTGGTCATGCCTACAACCGGATGGAGCAAGAGGACGCCATCGACGCCGGCAATCGCTTGCTTGGTCATTTCTTCGTGCGCGCGATGCAACGGATTTCGCGTTTGGAAAGCAACAACGTTTGGTCGGCCGAATTCTTCCAGCCTGGTGCGCACCTGGGCCGGCGTCATGCGCAAATCCTGGAAATCGTAATAGCGTGGAAGCTGCAAAACACGGAGCCGGCCTGAAACATTAAGCTTTCCCCAATTCTCCATCTCGGCGACCAGGGGATGCTTGGGGTCCGAGGTGCCTAAGACCTTCTGCGAGACTTCCCTGACATTCCATTCATAAATCTCTTCAACCGTCAGGATCGCCAGCAATTCGTTTCTCGAGTTGCGGAGCGCCACGTCACGATCCAACACCATCCCGTCGTCGGCATTCACGGGCAGGGTGATCGGGATAGGAAAAACATCTCCGCTGTGCAAACGCATATCGTCAAGGATGCGCTGATGATCGTCTTTGCCGACAAAACGATCGAGCGGCGAGAACGCGCCACAGGCGATCAATTCAAGATCGCATACGGAGCGTTCGGAAATCTGGATTGAAGGAAGACGACTCGCGAATGCTTTGAGTTCGTCTCGCTCCTCTTGCGGGACCAATAGGTCAACGAGCTTCCCGCCGTAAGGCGAGACAAGGCTGGCATGATTGATAATGTTCAATTGTTTATACCGAAAGGTTCAAGATAGTTAGCTTCATGACACATGTTTTGATAGAGGTCCAATACCTCTGAAGACATACTCTCTTCATGTAAGTGCTCAGGTTTCAGTCTGTGACGATGCAAGATATCCGAAACGATGGCACTGGCGCTATCGATGCGCGCTTCGGAGATCGGCATCTCCAGGAAGGCAAGTACTCTGCGCAGCTCCGCACGAGGATCACGGAAGTACGCTTCGTAATGCGTCACGATCCGATCTTCGGGCAGAGTAGCGTTAAGGACGCCGCGATTATAAAGCAGCCAGAGATCGAGGCCCGCGGAGTTGGGGCTGAACTTGCGCGTGCTCAGGGATCGGGATACTTCCAGAGGGTTTCGTAAGCATAAAACGATTCTAAGTCTGGGGGCGACGCCCAGCCAAAACGGAACTCTGAGGCCGTTCAGACTCATCCAGAAAGGAAGCGTAAGGCTGGTGCGCGGGTCCTTCCATCCCCACGGTTCGTGACCATCGAAGTCCCGCAGCAGGATCTCGGCTCTCGCCCGTAGGGTATGGAGCCGTGCTTCTTCAGCCCAACCCTCGTGAGTTGCAGGCAGAGACTCCCAGTCGCCACCGAGTTCGGCGAGCACCTCGTTATTGAGAACCAGGAACTCTCTGTTCTCCCAATATCCCTTTGGGTTATCCACTGTGGCCGGCATTAGATCTTCTTCTTTTCCCAGGTAGAGTCCGCACAAAGACAAGAGGTTGGCCACCAAAGATGTGCCTGAGCGATGCATTCCTGTAATACAAACGGGCATTTACAGAATTCCCTAATCACGCGCAGACATGCGCCGTCCTAATCCCAAAAAACAAAAAATCGATCTGTTTCGTATCTTGACCCGCATCGGGACTTCCTTATACCTTACAACACTACCTGGCAAAACTAGTGTTTCGGAACCACAACCATATATAAAAAGACTCTTCTTAAGTTGAGAGCTAAATCGGCTCTATGACCAGCGCCGAATCTGAGTTAAGGAATCGCAAACCGTAAACCTTCATGATCAAATTTAATCCGCTCAATCATCCGATCCTGCTCTCACATCCTTTGCTACCTGAACCTACGGATCGAGTTGCATACGCTCCTCTGGCAATGGCGCTCATCGATCTTTTGCGCCCCAGCGTCTTTGTCGAACTGGGCACGGCGAATGGGTTTCTCTACTGCTCTTTTTGTCAGGCGGTAAGAGATCTCCTGCTGGATTGCCGCTGCTTCAGAGTTAGCCCCGAAGATCAGCACGATAACTCGGACGGCCAGAAAGCATTTGCGGACATGAAGGAGCACCACGACGATTTCTATCACGGCTTTTCTCGTCTAATTCAAAGCAACTTCGACAGTGCTTTGCCGCAGTTCGAGGAAAAATCCATCGACCTGCTTCATCTTGAGCATGCCCGCTCGTACGAAGCCGCCAAACAGATTATCGGAGCATGGTTGCCGAAAATGAGTGATCGCGGAGTAATCATTCTGGGAAATACAAATCTGTACGACGCCGGGTTCGATGTGTGGAAATTATGGAAAGAAATCACAGCTCGTCATCCCCATTTTGAATTTGCTCAACAGGGCGGACTCGGAGTGTTCGCTGTTGGGCCCAACGTGCCCGCTGGTCTGCAGCCGTTATTGGCGGCAAGCGACGGCGAAGCTTCCCTGATTCGAGAGTTCTTTCGTCAGTTGGGAGAGCGTTTAGGAAGTCGTTTGCAAAACAGTCCTTTGGATGACGGCCTGCAATCAAGAGTGAAGGACCTGTCCCTGGAGCTACAGGGGAAGAAGGATGAGCTGGCCGAAAAAGAGTCCACCGTCAAGACTCTTATTGAAGAGTTGGGTCTTGCCGAAAAGGAAGCTGAAAAGGCCCGTTGGGACGCTAACCAGTTCTCTGCCGGAATGAATCAGATGTCGGTCAGAATTAGTTATCTTTCTGACAAAGAGAGCCGGCTCAATGACATTCTTAACTCGCGAGCCTGGCGGTGGGTTTGCCACTATGGTCGATTCAAGAACCGCTTTATTACCCCTGCCTACCGGTTGATCAAGCCGGCGCCGGCGGAAGAAATCTCAACGAAGCCGACTTCCACCGATGAATACAGAAAATGGATTGATGAATACGACACGCTATCCGACTCTGATCGACAGGCCATACGCGCCAGAATTGAAGCATTCAAGAATCAGCCTCTCATGTCAGTGATCATGCCGGTCTATGATGTTGACGAGAAGTGGCTGCGGGCGGCGATCGAATCGGTTCGCCGGCAGCTCTATTCCAACTGGGAACTCTGCATCGCGGATGACGCCTCTCACAAACCGCACGTGCGCGCGACGTTGGAAGAATACATGGCAAAAGACCCGCGGATTAAGGTGGTCTTCCGCAACCAGAATG
>JAWWPL010000298.1:0-4965 GCA_033850605.1 Blastocatellia bacterium
TGCTCGAGCGCGGAGTCACACCGGTGATTCCAGAGAAAGGTTCAGTGGGAGCGAGTGGTGATCTCGCGCCGCTCGCTCATCTCGCCTTGACCGTCATCGGCGAGGGCGAAGCTTTTTACCGTGACGAAAGATTGCCCGGCGCTGAGGCTTTACAGCGAGCTGCCATCGAACCAATACAGCTCGAGGTAAAGGAAGGCATTGCCTTACTCAATGGTACCCAGGCGATGGTTGCCGTCGGCGGTCTCGCCCTGCATCGCGCCGAAAGGGTCGCCTTCCTCGCCGATGTAGCGGGCGCGATGACCCTGGAAGCAGTGCGCGGAACTCCGGTCGCTTTCGATGAACGGATTCACGCCGCGCGGCCGCACCCGGGACAGATTGAAGTAGCCGCGCACTTACGGGAACTGCTTCGCGATAGTCAGATTCGGCAATCTCATCTGGAAAACGATCCACGCGTGCAGGATGCTTACTCGCTCAGATGCATGCCGCAGGTGCACGGCGCGATTCGCGGCGCCCTGGGGCATGCGCGCGAGGTCGTCGAGATCGAAACGGGCAGCGCTACCGACAATCCGCTGGTGTTTGCCGAGACAGGTGAAGTTCTTTCGGGCGGCAACTTTCACGGTGCGCCGCTGGCGCTGGCGTTCGATTATGCAGCCATAGCAATGACCGATTTAATGAGCATTACCGAGCGCCGCGTCGATCGACTGGTGAACCCTGATTCCAATGAAGGCCTGCCGCCGTTTCTATCTGCAAAACCAGGGGTTGGCTCTGGCTTAATGATGGTGCAGATAGTAGCGGCGGCGCTTTTGAACGAAGCCAAGGTCCTGGCCCATCCGGCGAGCATCGACAACGTGCCTACCGACGGAGGAAAGGAAGATCACGTTTCGATGGGTATGACCGGAGCTACCAAGCTGCGCTCAATCGTCGACAGCGCGGAGCTGATTACCGCGATCGAATTAATTACTGCTGCTGAAGGGTTGGAATACCGCGCGCCCCTGCAACCCGGCCGAGGGGTAAGGCAGGCTTACGAGATCGTACGCCGGCACGTGACGCGCCTCACGACGGATCGAGCGATGTCCGCCGAAATTCAGGTGATCGCGACTGCAATTCGCGATGGCGAGTTTGATCAATTAATCTGACGGCGAACTTAATGCGCCGGAATAACGATCGCTTGTCCGAGCGGCCGAGGTTGCGTGGTTAATGCCGCTGTTCCGGCCACTCTCTTCTTCATGTGGATGGTGAGATTCACTCTCGGCGTCTGCTTGTCCACGCTCCAATCGACGTCCTTGTCGGCATCGATGGTTTCGAATTGGCCGGTCTGACTTAGCCTTTGCAAGCTGTCCTCGAATAGATCCTGACTGAAGACATCGCCGTTCCGGACGATCATCTCTCGTAGCAGAGCGTCCCGCGAGACACTTTCATTTCCTACGAATTTAATTGCACCGATCGTAAAGGCGGATCCTTCCTCGATGGTCACGGCCAGGTCAACTACGCCTTCAACGGCGTCGTCCTTGCTATGAAACTTAGGCTGGATCTCAGCGGTGTATTGAATGTATCCCAGGTTCCCATAGACCTTCTTCACGCGTTCGTACAGCCACGCGGCAATGCTGTCTGCACCGGCTATGTCTCCGGTCTTCCGTTCAAACATTTCGCGAATCTGACCTGGCGCCAAGACTCTTGACCCCACGATTTCCACCGCGCCGAGACGGAATAGTGGTCCTTCTTTAACTGAGATAATGGCCCGGAAACCGTTGTCAGTTGGTTCCTGCACGGGTTTGCCGAACTGGGCCTGCAGGTAACCCTTTGCGAACATGGATTGCCGTACGTTGTATAAGCAGTACTCGACGGCTTCGTTGTCATTCTCCTCCCGGGACCATCCGGCCAGACACTTGTTCGCTACTTCGAGCAATTCTGCGTTTGAGAAAATCTTATTGCCTTCAAAAGACAGCACCCTCTTTGGCGTGGGTGCTTCCTGAGCGTGGATCACGCTGACACCAAAGACACTACAGAACAACACCACCGTTAATGCGCGCCTCAAGTTTGCAGGAAGGAAGCAGGAGTCTTTATGCATAAGAACCACCTTTCGGTTGAAGGTTGACTAGACGGGGAGCCTGACGAACCTTTGGTCTTACGGGGCTGAACGCAAAGTACGCCGTTAGAAAGACTAATGTCAACCGTTGTGCTGAGGAGTAACGCGGCGACGGATCTGCCGCCTGATCTGCGGAAATGCTTGCCTTTGGGACCGGCATCTCATTCCGAGGCTGTGCCTCCGGATCTGAGGCGCAGCCTCAGCTCAAGTTCCGCAAGAACAGCCATACACACATCGTACGGGCAAAGACGCGCTCGCGGTAGCGAGCGATGGATTTACCTGGCTCGGAACGGACCCAGCGCGCCGCGAATCACTGTTAAGGAATACGGCGGCAGTGAGATTTGCCCTCGATTTCGCGTTGACGCCTGGATAAAGCTGTGTTCAGGATCGTCCGCCTTAATCGGATAGGGATTGTCTGAAGGACCACTCAACACGTATTGCCTGCCTGAATATTGATATCCATCAATCGGCCCTTTGAACTCGGCGGAGTCCTTCGCCTTACCAAAGACGACGCTTGCGTCATAACCACGCTTCGGGTCTTTATTAATCAGCATCAAAGACCAAAGTCCATCAGGACGATGAACCGCATAAGCGGTGATCAGTTCCTCGCCATCAGCGTTTTGCACATTCGACGTTGCCGGATAGATCTCGTGAACTCCATCTCCCGGAAGCAACCATTCCTGCGACAGCAAACGGGCGCCAAAGTAAGTCGCGAAGCGGTGGCTAATCGTGCCGTCGTCATTCATCGAAAACAACATGTTATTGCCGGCGGTGCACGGGAAGTCGCGTCCGGAGTAACCCGGCGTGTAACCAAACAGAAACGCCTGGTCGCCGCCAAGCTCAAGAAACTTTCCCACGATGTCCGCGTTCAGCAACGCGCCTTCAATACCGATCTCCGCGCGCGAAGCGAAGGCCGAGTAACCATACTCAGAAATGATCCATGGTATGCGGCGTGACAAACCGCGCTGCTCCATGTCATGCAGCGCGTCCGCAAGCATCCCGGGTGCACTGGCAAGTTGCGGCGCAACCGGCTCGCAGACATCATCAAACGGATACCACTCAAAAGAAAAAAACGAATAGTCGGACGAACGGCCGCGGCGTTTCAGATATTCAAGGAATCGAGCCAGCCAGGCACTATTACCGAGGCGAATTCTGCTGGTCGCGTCCGCGGGAATAATTTCCTGAAAGCTGGGACCTCCCAACTTCAAACCTGGATCAACTCGATGAAGCGCGTCAGCCCACTCGAGGAAGAGAGCGCCAAAGTCTTCGGGAGTGACGTACTGGCCGTCCGGTTCTTCGCCTAACTCGACGCGATCAAAGCTGTAGCCCCGAGCGCGCAAGTAACGAATCTCGTTCGCCGCGTTCTCAGGTTCGTCGTACAGGAGCCCGGTCGGCAAAAGCATGGGACGGCTATTCGTCAGACCATCGCGAAAGATTCGGTCAAACCCCGGTTGTTCGACACCGTTGTCCAAATCCGACCCTCGATGCCAGGGGTCGGTCGATGACACATGGACAATTGTTTGCCCATGACGACTGGCGCCGTGACGAATGAGATCGCGAAACTGACCCTTTGAGTTGGTTACGCCGGCGCAAACCTCGCGCACGGCAAATCCCAGCCGGTCGCGAGGATCTGTTCCTTGCAGGTTTGTTTGTGAAGACTCGTTCATCAGAATGCGGAGCCAGCGGGCTTTGATGGGCGCGGGCGAAAGCCGCACTGAGACTTCACCGCCGCGACCGTCGCGAACAACTCCGCGAGGGAATTCCTGCCACGTGCCCGAGGGACTTAACGCAATGTCGCTCACGTCATCGAAATTCCCGTATTGGATTTGATAGTGTGTCGCGAATGGCTCGGCCCAGGCGAGGCGCAGTGTGTTAACCGGCTCAGGCTTTGCAAACTCGATCACGATCCACTGCGGATGAAGCGAATTACTCTCAGCCGTGAACGTTCGATCCAGATACGGATTGCTCTTCCAAAAACTCTGCCGGTCACCATCGTCCAGCCGCGAATAGCCATCGTCGTTAGCTTGATCGATCGTGTTGCCTCTGCGCGACAGACGATAACCGTACGAGAGCTCAATCGGCCCGGCTGACTTGTAATCAGAGGTCCAGTACCCCTGGCTATTGTTTGCCTCGCTCCATTTGCCCTGTGAATTCCAATGCCATGCATCGTTGGCGAGTTCGGTGCGCAGACGATAACCCAGAGACTTGAAGCCGGCTGACAGCATCGCCTGAATGTTAGGAGCGGTTAGTTGCAGATCGATGACTCCCTGGTCGTGACCGTCAATGGCCGCGCCCAGCGCGTGCGCGGGAGTGAAGCGATTTGCCGGATGGCCGGGTTTGAAATTTACAGTTACGGTGGCAGTACGAAACCGATAGTCGCGCTGACCCAGGGCTGTGAAGGGGTGCAACGCAATAACCGCGGAGGATAGGACGAGGGCAAACTTCCGAGGGAGAGTCCGCCAAAACTCCCTCTCCCTTTGGGAGAGGGCTGGGGAGAGGGACTGAGAGGCGGCAGACTTATGTGATTGATTACGCCCTCTCCCCGACCCTCTCCCAAAGGGAGAAGGAGAAAGGATTCCTGGAAGAGAACATGAGTTCGGAGTCCGAGGCAATGCGTGCATCTATCGCTGCTGGAACTCCGGCGAGCCAATCAAGAGTGTAATTAATTCGGTGACATAGAGCGGAGGCGGACTCGAGGGATTTGTTGCCACTTTTGCATCATATCCAACTGAAATGTTTGCGCCGGTTTTCGTCGACAGCGTCATTGGATTAAGCGCTGTTTCCGACCGCAAAGTTTTTTCCAAAACGGTCCGGGTTCGATTCGAAACTTCACCGGAAATCGTCAAGTGAATGAGCTTCATCGCGACGGAGTCTTTCTT
>JAWWPL010000322.1:0-3500 GCA_033850605.1 Blastocatellia bacterium
TGATTTTGTTATCGCTCCGTAGGAGCGAGAGGTTTGTGAGCACCGTTGCGTCCGCCAAACGCCGAAGGCGTTCGATAATTTAGCCCAGGGTAACACCCTGGGTTTTGAATGGAGATAAAATTTCAACCCTGAAAGGGTTGCGCGGAACCGAACCGATTGAGGCGTGGTTGGTGCAACCCTTTCAGGGTTGCGGTTCCCTTTCTTTCTCGTGTTCCCAGGGCGTTGCCATGGGCTGAGTTAGTTTGCCCTTTCAGGGCAAAACAACAAACATTTCTGAACATGCTCGAATTTCTCAAAACCAACTGGTCCGACATCCTCGCACATATCGCGCAGCACCTTTGGCTGGTGACGATCTCGATTGTCATCGCGATCGCGATTGGCTTGCCCCTGGGGATTTTGATTACGCGCCGCAAGCGCCTGCGCGGACCGGTGCTGGGCATCGCAAACGTGATGCAGACCATTCCCAGCCTGGCGCTCTTCGGCTTTCTGATCCCTCTGCCCTTCATCGGCGGCATTGGACCGCGGACGGCCATCGTCGCGCTGGTCTTTTACGCTTTGCTGCCGATCATTCGCAACACAGTCACGGGGATTCTGGGCGTTGACCGTAACGTGCGGGAAGCGGCCGTGGCCATGGGAATGACGGACCGCCAGATTCTCTTGCAGGTCGAACTGCCGCTGGCGATGAGTGTGATCCTGACCGGCGTGCGGGTCGCGGTGGTGATCACGATCGGTGTCGCCATTATCGCTGCCGAGGTGGGCGCCGGAGGATTGGGCGAATACATTTTCCGCGGCCTGAGGCTGGATGATAACCGCCTTCTCCTGGCCGGCTCGGTTCCTTCAGCGCTGATGGCCTTGATCGCCGACTTTGGTTTTGGAGTAATCGAAAAACATTTCGATCCGACGGCCCGGCAAAGCGGGCGGAAGCCTTTGCGAATTCTTTTCGGAACGGTGCTGCTGATCGCGCTTGCGCTCATAAGCCTGGCAACCTGGCGCGGGCTGAGAGCCCGATCGAACTCGTCTACCAATCAAGGGCACGTGACTGTCGGTTCGAAGGATTTTACTGAGTCAGAGTTACTTGCCGAAGTCGTGGCCCAAATGTTGGAAAGCAGGAACATCACAGTCGATCGCCAATTCGATCTCGGGGGAAATCTTTGCCACAGCTCGCTGGTTGCCGGCAAGATCGATCTCTACCCCGAATACTCCGGAACCTCTTTCACCGAAATTCTGCACCACGCCCCGATCGGTGATCCGCGCGCGGTGTACGATCAAGTCAAGCGTGAATACGCCGCGTCATTCGGTGTCGAAGTAAGCGCGCCGCTCGGTTTCGAGAATACCTTTGCGATCCTCGTGCGGGGCGATGACGCGCGCCGGCTGAAACTGAAAACAATCTCGGATGCGGCAAAGTATGCGCCGCAATGGCGCGCGGGTTTTGGCCACGACTTTGTTTCGCGCGCCGACGGTTATCCCGGATTCTCGCGCACCTATGGTTTGCGCTTTGCCGAGGAGCCGCGCCAAATGGCGCTCGACCTGACTTATACTGCGCTGGCCTCGAATAAAGTAGACATGATTGCCGGCAACTCGACTGACGGCCGTATTGCGGCGCTCGATCTGGTCCAACTCGAGGATGATCGCCATTACTTTCCACCCTATGAAGCAGTCTTTCTCACTCGCAACGATGCTTTGGCGCGGGTACCGGCGCTGGCTGAGGCGCTGCGAAAACTAGCGGGGGCGATCTCGACGGACGAAATGCGGAAGTTAAACTACGAAGTTGACGGTCTGAAGCGCGACAAGAAGATTGCCGTACATGAATGGCTGGTGAAGAAAGGATTAGTTTAGCGTTCAACCTTCAGGTTGTCGTTTATCCCAGGCTAAAGCTTGAACTCTAAACTGGACTCATGCGAATACTCATAACAGGGGGCGCCGGCTACATCGGCAGCGTGGTTACTGAAGAACTGTTGAATGACGGCCACGAGGCTGTTGTTCTCGACAGTCTGTACAAAGGCCATCGCAACGCTGTCGATCCGCGCGCGAAATTTGTTCAGGCCGATCTAACTGATTCTGAGACTGTGCGCGAGGTTCTGAAACAGAACCACATTGCCGCAGTCATTCATATGGCGGCTGATTCTTTGGTCGGTGAATCGGTCGAGCAACCGGCCAAGTACTATCGTAACAATGTGGCAGCCGGCCTCAGCCTGCTCGAGGCGATGCGCGACAGCGGCGTGGGCAAGTTTGTTTTCTCTTCTACGGCAGCGACCTACGGCGAGCCAGAAAAACAACCGATAACCGAAACAGATCCTACTAACCCGACCAATCCTTACGGCGAGACGAAGCTCGCTTTCGAGCGCATGCTGCACTGGTACGAGGGCGCTTATGGTTTGCGATATGCCAGCCTGCGGTATTTCAATGCCGCCGGCGCCACCGAACGCTGCGGCGAATGGCACGATACCGAAACACATCTGATCCCGCTGGTGCTACAAGTGGCCGCAGGCATGCGCCTCGACGTGGCAGTTTACGGCAATGATTATCCGACTGCAGACGGCACCTGCATACGGGATTACATTCACGTCGTTGATCTGGCGCGCGCGCACATCCTGGCGCTGGGAATTCTTGATGAACGCAGCGCCGTCTATAACCTCGGTTGCGGAGGCGAGGGGTACAGCGTGCAGGAAGTAATCGATACCGCGCGGGCAGTGACCGGCCGCGACATCGCAACAAAAGTTGCCCCGCGCCGCGCGGGTGATCCGTCGGTGCTCATAGCCAGTTCAGAGAAGATCAGAAGCGAACTAGGCTGGCAACCTGAGTTCCAGGATTTACGTGTCATTGTTCAAAGCGCGTGGAAGTGGTTGATGGCCCATCCGCGGGGTTATGAAGAATGAATTTGTCCTGACGGTAAGACGATCCACGAAATCACACCAAGCGGAACCCAGATGTTCGTATGGTTTCGTGGATCGTGCTTCTTTGAGCGGCAAAAAACGCGAAACCAAGTTTCAGAGACCACTCTGACTAATGAATATCCCGCCTGCGGCACTCGAGAGCCCTTCGACCATACGATTGAATGTCGACCTCTACAAATTTTCGTACTGGGGTAATTGTGTGTTGGTACCAGTGAGTCGCGATGCGGGGCGCTAGCCCGACCGTCAGGGAGGGCTTTATCAATACACTTCGGAGCCCTCCCTGACGGTCGGGCTAATGCCCCGGAGACTAGCAACACGCCTTCAGCCACTATTCAAATTCTCGTATCCGCGAACAAAAGAATTCCACCGTTCAGTTTTAGGTTAATAGATCACCCACCTCTTGCGTCTTCTTAAGGGGAGCTTCCTCGCCAGTTTTTCGTCCAAGCTGCAAACTTTTGTCATCGGCTCGTCGTACTTGAAGTCTGACCGCCGAGAAACCATGCGTTACCTCTTCTCATTCTATGCCGACGCCGCCCGGATTGCGTTGCAGTCGATCCTGGCGCACAAACTGCGGGCTTTCCTGACGCTAATTGGCATTATCATCGG
>JAWWPL010000330.1:0-8347 GCA_033850605.1 Blastocatellia bacterium
CCAGACGAGCCACCGTCAATACTTCAACGCTGTTGATGCTTGCGAAGAATTCCAAGACGGATTGCGGGCTGAAGCCCGGAGCACCGATGTGGCTGCAGTTTGCGCTCAGACCCTCACCCCAACCCTCTCCCAAAGGGAGAGGGAGGCAAACTGCTACATCAAACACACTACTTCGACTCGCGCGACAGAATGACAGTTTCAGTTTGTGATTTCAATTCGTAAGTAATTCCGCGCCAGGTGATCTTTCGGGAAACCGCCGCCGCCAGCGCATTAAAGAGGTAGAGCAGCGAAGCCAAAGGCCAAAGTACCACGTGAGCCAAAGCGGTGACGAAGGAATGCATTCGCCGGTCGCGAACCACCAGCGAAACCGAGCGTAAACGGAAATGCGACTTCATCGATCCCAGCGCCAGAATGATCAGCAAGAGCGTCAGGGGAGCGGCGAATGACCGCCCCAGCAACGCGCGCACGATCACCAAACCAATGCCGCCAAAGAACACGGCCGCAAAAAGCACGCTGCTGATGAGTACGCCTCGCCACAAATGCGAGGCGTAGGCGCGCGTGATTTTCATCTGCCGAGTAGTGAACTCAAATAGTTCTTTCAACGTGCAATCCTCAAATGACGCCGTCAGGCATGCGGGCACAAACTTGATCGGCAGGTCGCCTTCGTGTAACGCGCGGGTCAAGGCGAAGTCATCTGAAACAGTTCCGTGCCAATACTCGGTCACGCGACGTTGGTAGAATGTCTCGCGGCGAATAGCAGTCGAACCTCCCCAGCAAAAGTTTTTCTCCAGACTTTCTCCCAACGCAGAAGCAATCGAGGCATTCCAAACTGAACGCAGATGCGACGCGAATCCTCCGCGAACCGGAACGAACCAGCGATAGCCCGTCGTTGCGCCCAGGTTAAAATCCTGCAAAGGTCCAACCAGGGACTGCAGCCAGGTCGGGCTCGGTCGCGCATCCGTATCTACGAAAACAAATATTTCACTTTGGGAATCGGCGCCGGCAACGGCCGTACGTAGATTGTGGACTTTCTGTCCGCAGTCAATTGCCGGCCCGGCGATGACAAAGCGCATGGTCGGCCCTGACTCGCCCGCGAAATCCCGCCGCGCTTCTTCGATGATAGCCACAGCAGGATCATCCGCCCGGTCGGTGATGAAAACGATCTCGAACTTCGGATAGTCCTGTGAAAAGATCGCGTCGATATTTTCTTTCAGGCCGTCATCCACTCCCCGGCAAGGCACAAATACCGTGACGAAAGGCGTGAACACCGGATACTTCTTGGCCAGTTCCGATTGCAGGTAACGGACAAATCGCACTCCGCCACGAAGCGACACCAGGCCCAGCCAGATTGAGATTGCGGCGAAGAAATAGAAGACCCACATGATTGCGCAGACGGTCAGCCAGCATCGACGGAGTCAATCTGAGTTCCGGCTATGCGTTCGACGGCTCGCCGGAAGATTGCTCGGTCGAGGGATGGATGCAGGTACAAATGATCCTCAATCATGAGAAACAATTCGTGCAAACGCTGCGGATCAACCAGGCCGCGGGCGATTAGCTGGTCGACGTCGTGAGAATCCATTTCATGACCGCGTTCGATTTTTGCCAGTGCCTGAGCGTAAAAATCGTAATGATAAAAGGCCAACTTTCCTTCCTGTTGAATGAAACGGCTTCGTTCCTGCCATCCGGGCAGTTCGGGAAGGAAGTCGCTGGGCGAAGCGAGTTCAATGTTAAGGTGGAGACTTTCTTTGAGTTCGGGCAGGCGTCTAAGAATCTCGTCGCTCTCAGGAACGATCTTTAAATCGATATCGATTGTGGAGTTTCGCCAGCCAAGCAAGACCGCGGTCGCGCCACCCACCAGATAAATCCGGCTTGGTGTAGTAACTGAGGCCGCGAGCGCCTTCATAAAAACCTGTAGACTGTCGGCGGTTAAGGGCTGACGCATTCGGCTGCTCGTTCGAAACTTACCAGTCTGCGAATCAAAGCATTGTAACGCGAATGCGCGGAATCAGGCTCGTCTTTCGCTAACAGATCATACAGGCGGTGTTCAGGATACTCCGGCAGCGAGTCGGGTAGTTCAATACCCAGACGGCGGAGTCGCGGGGATCCGATCGCTACTAACAAAGCCGCGATCGTCTCTCGTCCTTCGCGCAGATCTATGACGCCTTCATCAATCAAATCTCCACCGGGTAATGCTGAGTTCATGAAGCTAGTGTAGTGCTTACAAAAAGACTGTGCAAAACAAGTAGTCTGGTTTCGCTCGTTCAAGAAAACAAGAAGGCGGTTCTTGGTATACGTGATTTTCGGGTGGATTTGTGGATCGTCCTCCCCCAAGCTGAGACTCGATAGACGAAATCACGCGAACCAACAATAAACCTCGTGAAACTTTACTTAGGCTCGTCCACGGTCGTCGCGGGCGCTAATTTTGAGGCTGCCGGAGCGGTGACTTGAGCAGGAAAAAGCTTCTGGGCCAGAACGATGAAGGGCTGAGGGTATACGCCAATGAAGAGAATTCCGACCAACGTCGCGACTAGCGCGGTGCGTAACGCCGGCGACATGGCCAGGGGTTGGGCGTCGGCAACTCGATCGCCGAGATACATCACGCGAATGAAACGCAGGTAGTAGAAGAAAGAAACGACGATATTAATAGCGGCCCAGGCAGCCAACCAAACATACCAATTTTTCCCATCGGCCCTGGCTCGATCAAATAAGCCGTACAGCAAATACCACTTGCCGATGAACCCGCCGGTACCCGGCAGTCCCCCCAGCGACAGCATGAAGATACCCATCATAGCTGCCATGCCGGGAGCCTTTTGCGCCAGGCCGGTCATGTCGTCGACGTTGTCGCCAATAATACCGCGGCGGCGCAGACTGATGATCACGCCGAAAGCTCCCATATTCATTAGCGTGTATACCAACAGATAGATCACCAGGCCGATGTTGCCATACTTATTGTTGGCAATGATTCCCAGCAGCAAGTATCCGGCGTTAGAAATTGACGAGTACGCCAACAGACGCTTTGAATTTTCCTGAGTAATCGCGGCCCAGTTCCCGACGACAATCGTAACGGCGGCGACAATACCCAGAAGCGGCGCCCAGTCGATCTGCATCGGGGCCAATGCTACGAAAAAGATGCGTGCATACAGCGCGAAACTTGCCGCCTTTGATCCGGTGGAAAGAAATGCGGTGACCGACGTTGGCGCGCCTTCATAGGCATCGGGCGCCCACATATGAAACGGCACGGCGGCAATCTTGAAAAACAAACCCGCGGCCAGGGCGATCATTCCCAAAAGCAGCACCGGCCGCATCGCCGTGCCCGCGGGCAAGGCGCCGACGTTGCGGCCAATGTCGCCGAGATTCGTCGACCCTGTAACACCATAAACCAGAGACATGCCATAGATTAGAATGCCTGACGAGAAAGCGCCCAGCAGAAAGTACTTCATTCCCGCTTCGTTCGAGCGCCGCTCGCGTTTCGTAAAAGCCACCAGCACATAAAACGTTACGGCCATTAACTCCAACGCGATATAGAGCGAAATCAGATCATAGCCGCTGCCCAGAAACATCATTCCTACGGTCGCAAACAAAACCAGCGCGTAATATTCGCCGTGCTGTTCGCGCTCGATGTCCAGGTAACGCATTGCAATCAGGATCGCCAGCGCCGCGGCGATCAGGAAGATGGCCTTGAAGACAAGGGCGAAACCATCGAGGCGGATCATCCCAAAGAAGCCGTCAACCGGCGTCAGGTTTTGCAGGTCGTTGAGCTTGAATGTCCCACCCATGCTCATGAACTGAGCCCCCAGCGAGATTAGCGCCAACGCGACCCCGGCCAGCGAAAAGTGCGCCGTCCACTTGCTCAACTTGTAAGGAAGGATAACTTCAATCACCAGCGCCATACACGCGGTGACGGCGAGGATTATCTCAGGCGCAATCAATTGCAGATCGCGAATGCTGACCACGTTGGTTTGAAAAAGGAATGTCATTTTTTAAGTTTGGAGTGCGCTGACTTGTCAGCGCTTATGAGCACCCCCAGCGGGGCTGCCCCGCCGGGGACCCCGCGAAAGCGGCGACTGGTCGCCGCACTCCAAATTTCTGCGTCCTCATCGCGGACTGACTTCCTATCTATTTCTGCGCCCGCACGGGCGTTCCGACCGCCGGCAGCCCTGGTATCGGATAGTTCGGACGTATTTGTCTGACTATTGCATTGACCGGCTTTTCAATGTAACGAAGAAACGGTCCCGGATAAATACCAATCCACAGCGACATAATCACCAACGGCAACATGTAAGCCCATTCGCGTGGGTTCAGATCCGGCAGCAGTTTGTTCTTATCGTTTTCGATCTCGCCAAAGAACATGCGCTGGTAGAGCCAAAGCATGTACGCGGCATTTAAGATGATGCCCAGCGCCGCCCAACCGGCCCAGGCAGGATTGGCTTCGAAAGCGCCCCGCATGGCCAGAAACTCAGAAATGAAAACTGCGAGCAGCGGCAGACCGATGGCCGTCATCGCCATCAACAGAAACACCGCCGCATATCCCGGCATGACGTGCGACAGTCCACCAAACTCGTTTACCTTACGCGTGTGACGACGCTCATAAATGATCCCCACCAGCAGGAACAAAGCTCCGGAATAGACGCCGTGGCTAACCATCTGCATCACCGCGCCGTTGATGCCGTTCGGGTTTAGCGCAAACAATCCGAGCATGACGATGCCCATCGAAGAGACCGACGAGTAGGCGACCAGCTTCTTCACGTCGCCGTCTTTCTTGACGACAAAGTACATCGCGGCCAAAGCGCCATAGATGATCGAAACGATTGCCAGCAGAATCATCACACTGCGAACGCCGAATTGATGATTGGTGCCGGTGAAAAAGTAGCTCTCGTCCGCGGACGCCTTAGGAAACATCGGCAGATTGAAACGATAGAAACCATACGTGCCGAGCTTCAGCAGCACACCCGCCAGCACGACTGAGCCCGCGGTCGGCGCCTCGACGTGCGCGTCGGGCAGCCAGGTGTGAAACGGAAACATGGGCACTTTGATTGCGAAACCCAACGCAAACGCGAAGAACAAAAGCACCTGCAGTGTTCCCATCGGCAGAGCCGAGCCCATGGCCTGCATGTAGAGGATGCTGAAGTTCCCAGTGCCCTGTGACGCCGCTTGCTGCACCGTATTGGCCACCATCGCGCTCGCCTTCGCATTGCCGGCCAGCAGGTCCAAAGTCGCTTGTGTGACCTTCGCAGCCAACGCGGTGTCCTGCGTCAGGAAATACATCTTCAGGATGCCGAGCAGCATCACGACCGATCCGACCAGCGTGTAAAGAAAGAACTTGATCGCCGCGTACAGGCGATTCTCTCCGCCCCAGATGCCGATCAGGAAGTACATGGGCACCAGCGAGACTTCAAAGAACAGATAGAACAGAAACAGATCCATCGAACTAAAGACGCCAAGGACAAACGCCTGTAACAACAACAGCAGGATGTAGTATTCCTTCTCGCGTTTCGCGATGTACTTCCAGGACGAGAGCGCCGCCAACACTCCCAGGAAAGTCGTCAGCACCAGCAGCAGCACCGACACGCCGTCCGCGCCCATTTGATAACGCGCTCCAATCGCCGGGATCCACTGATGGTCTTCAAGAAACTGCATGCCACCGACGCCGCGGTCATAGCCCAGCAACCACAGCGAAATGATAAAGTCGAGCACCAGCCAGCCCGTCGCGAACTTCTTGATTAGATCGTTCTGTTCCTTGCGGAACAGCGCCAGGATCAAGATCGCGCCCAGGGCTGGCAGCCAGGTAACAATGGAGAGAATGTTGTTAGTGAACACGTCGTTCCTCTCGTAGCTCAGACATATTGCGCCGTGTCAGAAGCCCGACCGTGAGGGAGGGCCCGTTTGGCAAAGGGGCCCTTGCTTACGCGCGGGCTTCTGACACTCAGCGCCAACTCAAAGCATCTTAATTAAATAAAACGCCACCGCCACAAGTAACCCGATAACCATCATCAGCGCGTAGTTCTGGGTGAATCCCGTCTGCGCCGCGCGCACAATCGGCGACATCAGGCGAACTACAAAGTCGGCAATCGCATTCACCAGACCATCGACAAAATACTTATCGGTGCCGCCGGTGATCTTGCTCGTCAGACGCGTCAGCCAGGCGGATCCGTTCACTGCTCCGTCGACAACTTTCGAATCAAACTGGAAAACCCCGCGCGCCAGATCCATCGTGCGCCGCGTTACCGCCCAGCCATAAAACTCATCAATCCAATATTTGTGATAACTGGCGCGATACAGGGGGGCCAGGCGCGTGGCCCAGACGTCGGCCAGGGCTGGACGCCAGTAATAGAACAGACCTCCGAGCAACATGCCGGTGGCGGCCACTGCCAGAGAGATCACTATGAAGATCCATTCGGCCAACCGGTGACTATGCACGACAGTCGCGGTGGCCACTGCCAAATTAAACCCCGTATCACCGTAAGGAGCAGGCTCTTCACCTTCATTCCCCGCGTGGCGTCCCGGTGCGACAGGTTCGCTGGTGGTGGGTAAGGGACTTCCCTCAACACGGCGCGCACCTTGTTCTTCCAGCGATTGCTCAACGGTTTCACCTCGAAAATGTTTCGTGGCGGGATTCCACACGACTGGTTCGAGCCAGGTTACGATATTCAGTCTGCCGCCCAAATGACCACCACCAGTGAAAGCCGGGCCAATCCCCACTAAACCGCCAATCGTCGCAAAGACCGCGAGCACTGCCAGTGGCATCCACATCGACCGCGGCGATTCATGCGGCACGTGACCGTGATGTCCAGGAGTGGGATGGTCCTCATGCACTTCATGCCCAGGTGTGTGTGCATGTGCCTCGCGAAACTTCTCTTTGCCCCAAAAAGTCATCGCCATCAGACGCGTCATGTAAAAGGCAGTGCACGTCGCCGCGATTGTTCCTACCAACCAGAAGACCCATCCCATCGGAATGAAGTTGGTTGACGCTGCGTTCCAGAGAATCTCATCTTTCGACCAGAAGCCACTGAACGGAATGATGCCGCAGATGGCTAACCAGCCGGCCATGAACGTCCAGTACGTGTAAGGCATGTACTTCCGCAGCCCGCCCATTCGACGCATGTCCTGCTCGTGATGCATGCCGTTGATCACGCTGCCGGCGCCGAGAAACATCAGCGCTTTAAAGAACGCGTGGGTCATCACATGAAAAATGCCAATCACGAACGCGCCCACGCCGCAGGCCAGAAACATGAAACCGAGTTGCGAGACGGTGGAGTAGGCGAGCACCTTCTTAATATCGTTTTGCGTAATCCCGATCGTGGCCGCGAAGATCGCAGTGAACGCGCCGATGACGGCCACGATCAGCATCATGGTCTGCGAATGCTGAAAGATGACGTTGGTGCGGGTCAGCATATACAGCCCGGCAGTGACCATCGTGGCCGCGTGAATCAGTGCCGACACCGGCGTGGGCCCGGCCATAGCGTCCGGCAACCACACGTGTAACGGAAACTGCGCTGACTTTCCGCACGCGCCGATCATCAGACCGAGCGCAATCCAGGACAGCAGTCCCCAGTGGCCGAGCGGTTCACTCGGATAGCTCGCCGCTTGCGAGACCACACTGGTGTATTGTGCGGAGCCGAAAGTAGCGATAATGCCAAAGATGGCGAGGATAAAACCAAAGTCGCCAATGCGATTCGTAATGAAGGCCTTGCGGGAAGCATTCGCCGCTTCCGCGCGATTGAAGTAATAACCAATCAGCAGGTAAGAGCAGAGCCCGACACCTTCCCACCCAACAAACATCATTACGAAGTTCGAGCCCATCACCAGCACCAGCATCGAAAACATGAACAGACCCATGTAAGCGAAGAATCGGTAAAAGCCCGGATCGTCATGCATGTAACCGGTTGCGAAAACAAAGATGCACAAGCCCACGCCGGTGACGATTAGCATGAAGATCGCTGAGAGCGGATCGAGCTGGTAACTCCATTCAATATTGAGCAGCGACGAGCGCGTCGCCGAGAACGTGACCGGCTGATTAGCTATGGAAATCGTGGTTGAAGCATTTGGGTCAGCGTAACCGAGTGTCTGCTTCACAGCTCCGCCCGGAATCCAGGTAAAAGCGGTTTGCGTACTAACATAAGGATTGGGCCACAGGGAGTTGCCGCTAAATCCATACGAGTACACGGCAGCGAGACTGATCAAAAACGAGAGGGCGATTGATCCGACGGCGATTCCACCGATCAACTTTTCGGGAAAGCTCAGCCAGCGGCCAAAGATGCCATTAAGGGCGGCGCCGGCAAGCGGAAGCAATGGAACTAGCCAGATGTACTTGTACATAAGTAAGAGAGCAGAAGTCAGCGCTCAGAGG
>JAWWPL010000342.1:0-6201 GCA_033850605.1 Blastocatellia bacterium
CAGGGAAATCATTCCGACGAAAGTAAAACCCAAATCTGAAACAATTGCGCCCAGTCGGTCAAGAATCGAAGGTTCAAATGCGTGCGACATCAATTCCGTTTTGATCCCGTGGCCCTCCAGTCCTTCAATGAAAACCGGAGCGCAAGTCAAAACCAAATCGAGGTCTTTAAAAATAGAGTAGTCGTCGGTGGGCGCGGCCCTCCAGCCAATGATCTTCACTGGCCGTTTACATACATCTCTCGCCTGGGCGCGAAAATCGCCATCGCAAACATAAAGATCTTCCAGGAAAATGACATCGGGTTGAAAGACCTTGATCTGAGCCAGCGAGATTTCCTTGATCCAGTCGCGCCGCGAAAACTTGACGCCGTTTTCTCTGGCCCAGGCCTTTTGCATCAGTTCGAAATTCGCAAACAGCTCCTGCGCTTCATAACCCAGTGGCGTCAGATATTTCGAGAAATAATCAGACCAGCTATAACAATCCGCAATAAGCCGATCATAAAGTTCCTGATAAGAGAGAGGCGCATAATCCGGATATTGTTTCCGGAAAGCATCCTCAAACTGGGAGTAGATCGTGGTTATTTTTTGAAACCTGATCATGCGTTGTCACTTAGCTTGGACTCGCCGCGGGCTCTGCCACAGCTTTCTTCCTCGCCACTATTATGTTCCAACCAAATTGACCGTGCAGCCACTTCTTAAATAGATTATCGAACACGTCGATCCTTCTCATTAGCCAAACGGGCGCCACTAGTCTCTCGATAATAGCGGGATCACTCCCGGCGCTCAGCCTCGGAAGCAGCACCTGGAGTATGGGCGTGACATAAACATAAATCGGTAGCCCAAGGGCGCCGTTCCAAAAGTCATTTACAAACGTTCCGATTGCCATATCATGCTCGACAATTTCGAAACCGTTTTCCTCAATGAACTCATCCCACTCTTCCGGTGATCTGAATTGCAAGTGAGGAACACCGGGTGTAAGTGGCAGGCCTTTTTCCCTTTGCTTCTTTAGACTGCGCTTGAAGTATCGCTCATAAAGGCTGCGGCGGTTTGGAACAATCGCGAAAAGATACCCGCCCGGACGTAGCAGTGGGCGCAAACGCTGCAAATAGTCCCGGGGACTCTCGAGATGTTCGATTACGTCGAAAGAGATCGCCAGATGAAAGTAGTCCGGACCTACGGCCTCGGCTAAATGATCGATCGAATCCGCAAAGAGTTCGGGAGTGGAGCGCAGCGTCGTCCAATCATAGGAATCGAAATACTGCCGCATGACCTTCGCGTCCAAATCCATCGAAACCACTCTGAACCCGTACCTCGCCAGTTCATATGAGTCACGAAGTGAACCGGCGCCAAAGTCCAGGGCCCTCAGTTCAGAAGACGTCTGCTTGAGCTCTTCCAGATGACCAGAGAACACTCTCCAACGATATTGAACATTGCGAGTGTTACAACCAAAAAGTTTCGAGATGTCTTTCCGGCGATCAAAGATGAATTGAGCGTCACTCGCGTTTTCCAGAGGGTGAAGCGGCGCAGTTTCCCGCTCCAGACTGCCGTCCTTTTTCGGCCATCCCAAAAGTTCGCTCAACAGCAGAAAAGGGAGGAAGAAAGCAAAGAGCATTAACCATAGAATACCAACAGCTACCAACACGATCGCCGCCCGGACTGCCAGCAAAAGAAACAAGAGTCCCCGGGCTGGACGATTAACGAGCTTCATCGTGATTGAATTGCACATTGCGATTGGAGCTCCACGAATGGACCCGGATCTGAACCGACTTCGGTGGTGAGCCGACAATTGCAGGTGCGCCTATTCGTGCCCGCGATCATCAATTCAAGCGTTTACATGCGTCATTGTGATCGCGTTCACTATGGTTTCCAATTGCGCCGAGGTGAGTTCCGGATACATAGGCAAGCTGACCACTTCACCAGAAACTTCTTCAGTGACGGGCAGACTTCCAGGTGGAATCCCCAGGTATTGGCAAGCGGGTTGAAGATGAAGCGGTATTGGGTAATGCACGCCGGTGGCTATGCCTTCTTCTTTTAGTTTCTGCTGAAAAGCTTCACGGTCGGAAACGCGTACCACGAAAAGGTGCCATACCGGCTGAGCATTTTCATCGACCACCGGCATTCGCAGCTCGCTGCCACTTAAGGTCTCGAAGTAAAAGTCCGCGTGCCGGCGCCGGCTTTGGTTCCACTCGTCCAAATGACGCAGCTTCACGCGCAAAATCGCCGCCTGCAGCCCGTCCAAACGGCTGTTGACGCCCTCCATCTTGTGCGTGTACTTCTCCAGTCGCCCGTGGTTGGCCAGCATCCTGATTCGCTCAATCAAATCTTCGTCCTGACTCACTACTGCGCCCCCATCGCCGAAAGCGCCGAGGTTCTTTCCCGGATAAAAGCTGAAGCAGGCTGCGTCACCTATCGAACCTGCCCGCCGGCCGCGCCATCTGGCGCCGTGGGCCTGAGCTGCGTCTTCTATTACTTTCAGGCCATGCCGATCGGCGATCTCCATAATCGCGTCAAGGTCGCAGGTCTGACCATAAAGATGCACCGGCAGAATTACTTTGGTGCGCGGCGTAATAGCCTGTTCCAGCAAAGCCGGATCCATCAACATGGTGTCTTCTTTGATATCCACGAACACCGGTCTGGCGCCGGTCATGGAAATCGCTTCCGATGTCGCAATGAAGGTTTGCGCTACGGTGATCACCTCATCGCCGGATCCGACCCCCATGGCCCGCAGAGTGAGATAGATCGCGTCGGTACCGTTGCCCACGCCCACACAGGCCTTGGTTTCACAGTAAGCGGCAAACTCGGCTTCAAAGTTACGGACTTCCTCACCACCAACAAATGCGCTTTTGGTAATAATGTTTTCGATCGCCGCATCGATTTCCGGCTTAATAGTTTGGTATTGGTCGAAAAGTCCGACCAGCGGAATGTTCTTCATCTTGCTCCTTAACTCGACACTTTCTTCGCTCGGATAACTAGTCTGCCTCCAAAGTATTTGACCGGGAAGAGGCCGGAAAGCCCTTCGACGAACCGAATCAGCCGGCTGGTTGAGCCAGAGAGATTCTCGGCAAAAAGCTCGGGCTGACCCATAAGCGCGCCGGAAAAGTACTCGATCTGCAAACGGTTTTTTTTCAATTCACTGGACAGGTCGATCGCATTTTGAAACCGGCCCTTGTTGGAATTCACAAATTTATGCTGATAAAGCTTCTTCAAACCGTATATTGAATATCGGTTGTAAGTCAAAAGCACGAGGTCACCGCCCGGTTTCAGAATTCGGGCAAACTCAGCGACGGATTCTCGCCAGTCATAAACGTGCTGCAGCACCCGGGAACAGACAATCAAATCGAATGATTCGTTTTCAATCTCAATGCGCGAGGCTTCCTGGCAGAGCTTTGTCGCAAAGGGAATCTTCAACTCGCTGGCTGCCTGCGTGGCGCGCTCCAGTTGTTCAGACGAGATGTCCATGCCAGTCACATGCTTCGCATGCGGGGCGTAAATCGGCAGCAGGCGGCCATTGCCGATCCCGACATCGAGGGCCTTCTCGTAAGACCGGCCTTGCAGGGCCCTGGCTAGCGCCGCTTTCTCGAGCGCATCAATGACCTGGCCACGGGCGGGCTTGAACCAGCTCCCATAATTGGTAGCGTCCCAGGTCTGGCGCTTTAGCTTGGCGAACTCTTCACGATCGTATTGCACGTTCTCAGTCATCCCATTCTCCAAAATATGCCTTAAGTGTCTCTTTATCGTCGGGTCTGATCAGCAGCCCAGGTAATTCCTGGGGCGATACAAAATTCATCCCCTGGCCTTCATTCAATGATAACTCGTCGAGCGAAGCGTCTATCTCACCGGCAAAAGCAAACTCGCGTTTGTTGTTTTGCACAAACTCGCGAAAGAGACCGAGGTTTTCGACATTGTAACCCGTCTCTTCCAAAATCTCTCTCCGCGCGGCCGTGTAAGGCGATTCCCCGTCTTCGATACTGCCACCAAAGAGCGCCCAGTGCCCGGGATAGCGTATATTCGGCTTGTCATCGCGATGCTGCAGCAGGATCCGGCCCTCAGCGTCCAGCAAAATGGTGCTCACACCCTGGCCGGTCGTACATTTCAGTTGCTGCTGTAGTTCCATGTAAGAGCTAACATCGGCCGGCTCCGAAAGATCGTAACGCATCCCACGCAGTAGATAAATCAACGAATCGCCGGCAGCGGCGAGCCGCGAGATATACTCTTCAAACTTGTGTTCGCCGGTAAGGTTATCAAACGACGGCAGCGAGCGCAGCGCCTCGCGGGCGAAAAACGTGCAGCCCGTAGAATTTAACGCCAGGCCCTGATGGCGATCGTTGATGCGGTTATATTCATATAGATGAGGCGCGACGTTCCTTAATGAGCCGGAGAAATATTTAGCGCGATCTCGCTGGTGAGTTGGATTAACGGTGGCCACCATCAAAAATGATGGGTTACTCGCCAGGAAACAACGCTTCGCCGCCTGCAGGTCGCTCAATTCGCTGTAAATATTATCCGGACAGAGTACGACGAAATCGCTTGTGATCTGATCGCCGGCGCAGGCGATTGCATGAGCTAAGCCTAATTGACGTTCCTGAAAAGCAAAGCCAATCTCGACGCCAAAGTCGCGGGCCAGCACAAAGTCGCGCACCATCTCGCCCCGATAACCCGTGACCACGACTATCTTTGAGACCCCGACTGACTTTAGGGACTCAATGGCTCTGGCGATGAGCGTCTGACCTTCTATATCAATTAAAGCTTTGGGCAGTTCACTGGCCAGCCCGGCCATGCGAGTGCCCCGGCCGGCGGCAGGAATGATTCCGATTAACTCTGAGTCCATCTAACACAATCTCTTAATCCAAAAATTTTTGGCCACGAAATCATCAGGTTGCTGATAGGGCGCCGGCCGTATCCGACATCCGGACGGATTGCCCGGTTTGCAGCGCAGTTTGGGTCGCTTCTAGTACTGCTACGACATCTCGAGCATGCCTGGGTCCGGTGAGCGGAGTTTCTCCGCTCCTGAGGCATTCGAGGAAATGCGCGGCTTCTCCTTTCAAGGGTTCCTGAAAAGAAATCCGCGGCAACCAGACGTCTCCTGTGCGATGTACCAACTGATAGTTGAACTGGTCGTAGTCCATCTGCTCGCCGATCTTGGGCACCCGATCCACGCCCTTGTCGAAAACCATGATCTTATCGTCGCCTACGTCATCATAGACCACCATCTTGCGGCTGCCGACCAAGGTCATCTTGCGCACCTTGCCGGGGTCAAGCCAACTCACATGAATGTGCGCGCTAACGCCGTTAGCCCACTTCAAGGTGGCGAACACCACATCTTCAATTCCGGGTTGAATGTAGCTCACGCCCACCGCGGAAACGGAAACCGGAAGTTCGTCCTTCATCAAATAGAGCAGAATGCTGACGTCATGCGGCGCAAGATTCCACCAGGCATTCACGTCTGAACGGACCTGGCCGAGGTTCAGTCGCTGGCTATAGATGTAATACACCTGCCCCAACTCGCCTTCGTCAAGCAGCTTCTTGGCATAACGCACGGCAGCATTGTAAAGAAAGGTGTGGCCGGCCATTAATGTCAGATTGCGGGCGGCGGCCAGGGCCACTAGTTCATCCGCCAGCTTTGTGCTGGTAGCCAGTGGCTTCTCAACAAAAATGTGTTTACCGCTTTCCAGCACTTGCTTTGCCAATTGATAATGCGAAGCAGCCGGTGTGGAAATGATGACCGCATCGATCTCAGGATCACTGAGTGCTATGTCGAGATCAGTAATCGCCTGCGTACGGGGGAAATTCGTTTCCACGTAATTGCGACGCTCAGGACTGAGGTCTACCACGTACTTGACCCGGCAATCGCTCTGAGCCGAAAAGTTTCGCAGTAGATTCGGCCCCCAATAACCGCAACCTATCTGTGCCAGCGTTTTTTGTTTTGAACTCATTTATCGAATGTCTTCTCTCTAACTAAAGACTGTCTAATCTCTGCGGGCCGAAGATCAACCTCCCGCTGCCGCAGGCGGTGCTGACTTCAAGCGGGCAGCAGTTTCGGCAGCGTCGATTGTGCGTAAGAGCATGTCGATCGGGATGCTCAGGTCATCGTACCCCTTTCGCGATACTCCATTGGTTCGCATCTGGAAAGGCCAATTGGGATTCTCGCGAAAATCATCTCGGGGTATCGCGGATTTCCACGCCTGATTCTCGGCAAACAAGTAC
>JAWWPL010000354.1:0-7172 GCA_033850605.1 Blastocatellia bacterium
CTCTTGAACTTGCTTAAGTCTAGTGCCAATATCTTCATCACCGGGTCTCCTTCCAAATTGGTTTTGGGCGTTTGAAAAAACTAGCCCGTATGAAACCAGAGGAGACCCGCTTTTCATAGTTTCTTCGTGGATCGTATGGCTGCGAAGACTAAGCACACGTCCACGAAATTACACGAAATCTTACGAAGCAACACGAACCAATGATGATCTCAGACGCTCTCAGTGGTCCGCTTCGAACCGGCCGGCGCCTTTTGTGCAAAGACTCGCAGACCACCAGATCGAAAACCGTTCTGATCGCCCGGTTGAATGCCAGGATCCGGTCGCTACCGCTACCGCTCCCGGTTCTGTGCTGAGTGCTTCTGGGATCAGCGACTGCGCGGCACGGCGACTATGCGAAAGCCATATTCCTCGAGTGTCCCATCATCAGGGACGGTATGGTTGCGCGCAGCCGAGCGCAGAAATTCATCCGTTGAGTTTGAGAGCGGACCGGGATCGAAGAACGATCCCCCGCGCAAAACGCGCTCTTTCCCGTTACCGGGACCTTGCGGGTCGGCGCCCGGGCTGTTTTGATAATAATTTGCGTCGTACCAATCCTGGACGAACTCAGTGACATTCCCGTGCATGTCGTAGAGACCCCAGGCATTCGGATGAAGATGCCCGACAGGATGGACTTTTTGATCCGAGTTGTTGCGGTACCAGGCCAACCACCGCAGCTCGTCCGCATACTCTGTAGTAGTGCCCGCGCGGCAGGCGTATTCCCACTCAGCCTCAGTCGGCAACCGGTAGGTATAGCCGTCGTTAGTTTGATTCAACCGCGCTAGGAATTCCTGAATATCGTTCCAGGTCACAAACTGCACCGGAAAACTGCTGCCCTTAAAATTCGCATGCTCGCGGCCCATGACGGCCTTCCATTCGCCCTGCGTGACTTCGTATCGGCCCAGCAGGAAGTCTCTGCTAATCGTTATCCGGTGTGCCGGTTTTTCGTCCGGCTTTCCGTTTTCGGAACCTATAATGAAACTGCCGGCAGGAAGCGATACGAACTCGATGCCGATCGAATTCTTCACAATTTTTGCCTTGTCGCGCGGCGCGGTGAACCAAAGCAGGAAGCCGGCGGACACGGCAAATAGCACCACGAATATCAGAAGAACGCCGATCACAATCAGGAGCTTGATACGAATGCGCGCGAGGCGCTTAAGTATTTGATCCAGTTTCATCTGCTCTATGCCATCCAGCAAGCTTAAGTCGTTACAGAACCGGGAGCGGTAGCGACCGGATGCTAACACTCAACCGCGCAATCGTGGATTAAAGCCCAATGAATTGCAGTGTTGAATGTAGCATCCGCTACCGCTACCGCTACCGCTACCGCTACCGCTACCGCTTCCGGTTCTGTAACAAGCAGTTCGTCGCTGCGCGTCATTTGTCGGGCCAATTCGCAGACTGCATCAGTACTAAGTGTCTCCATGGCTCCTTACTCCAAATTAACTTAAATATCATGAGCGGTTGTGACTCGCGAATTCGAAACTCTACCGCCCGCGCTTAAGAAAGGAACTTCAGAATTGCCCGCGCCGCTCTATCGGAAGCGCCGGGATCGCCGATCTTTTTAGTTACTTCCTTCAATTCGGCGCGCATCATCGCATTGCGATCCGGTTTGAGCAATTCCAACAACTCGCGCGCGAGTGACTCGCCGTTGAAATCATCCTGAATGAGTTCCGTCGCCAGCCGGCGCTCGGCGATTAGATTTATCAGTCCATAGTGCTCAGCTGTAATCAAGCTGCCCAGCGCATGCCAGTTAAGCGCGGACTCCTTATAGACCACGACCAGGGGCGTAGCCAACAGGGCGGCTTCAAGCGTTGCGGTTCCACTGGCGACGGCCGCGGCGTCGGCGGCAGACAATGCCTCTCGAGTTTCGCGGTGGATCACGCGCAAAGAATCTTTGAAAGACGAATCGTAATCGCCTGCAGTTATGATCCGCTGAGCTTCTTTCGGATCGCGATTCGCCGCGACCATCACGACAAACTGAACCTCAGGACGCTGTTTTGAAATCCGCGCGGCCGCGTCAAGCATCGGCGGCAGGATTCGCACCAGTTCTTTATGACGACTGCCCGGCAGTAGCGCGACAATCGGCCGCGACTGATCGAGTTTGTAGCGACGACAGAACTCCTCTCTTCCGTAGCCCGCGCGCACTTCGCCGGTCAGCGGATGACCGACATATTCGACCTGTGTCATGCCGCGCGCGGCGTACCATTCCTTTTCGAACGGCAGAATCGAAAGCAGCAAATCGACGTCGCGTTGTACGCTGCGCACGCGGTATGAACGCCAGGCCCACAATTGCGGACTAATGTAATAGATGACGCGCACGCCGCGCCGGTGCAGCCAGCGCGCGAGCCGCAAATTGAAGTCAGGCCAGTCGACCAGAACGACGGCGTCAGGTTTTCTGTCGATAGCCGCGCGTTTCAGCTCGCCAAACGCCCGCCAGAATTTTGGTAACGCCCGGCCTATTTCCCAAAGGCCGAGGATTGCCAGTTCATCTGTGTTTACTATTGAATCGACGCCGGCGGCGCGCATCTGGGCCCCGGTCGAACCAAAAAAATCGAATTCTATTCCTGTCGCCGCGGCGTGTAGCGAGTGCACGAGAGACGCGGCGTGCGCGTCGCCGGATGCTTCACCGGCGACAATCATGAGGTTGAGCTCCGTTGAAGTGTTACGGGTCATAGAAAGATGCAGTGAAGCGGGGCATGAGCCTGACCTTGAGGGACGGCTTCTGATGGGGCGCGCTTACAGAGCCCTCCCTTACGGTCGGCTAGTGCCGGATTTCGCTTCCTTGTGACGTGTCGCGCGCGCATGTTAGCATCGCCGCATTCCGTTAGCGAAAACGGCGCGCCTTGCTGCGGTTTCTCTTCTTCGCAGAAGGCGCGATTGATTATAGCCCTGGCGCGGAGGTTGGCAGCTTTCAAGCGTGCGCTGCATTGCTTCGACAATCAGGTTTCGGTTGAGGCGCGCGTTGCCGTTTTGGGCATGCGTTGCGTTCGCCTGCGTCTTTGCGGCATCCACGCCCGCTCAACAAACCAATCCCGTCGATCGCAAGGTCGAGAATCCCGTCACCGACATCCCGAACGTTAATCCACTTCAGCAGGATCAGCCGGTACGGCCAACATCGCCGCGGAAACCGCTACCCTTACAGCCCGGCGATGAGCTGGTCGTATATGCCACCACCAAGACTGTTTCGGGAGCCAAAGGAGCGATCGTCGAAGTTGACGAAGGCAATGTCGATGCTCGCATCGGCACCTATCGCTTGCAGGCCGACAAGATCACGGTTTATGAGGCGACCAACAAAGTGATCGCCGAAGGCAACGTGGTCTTTGATCAAGGCGAGCAGCAACGCATCACCGGCAGCCGGGCGGAATGGAATTACAAGACCAAGACCGGTTTCTTCATCAACTCGACCGGCTATACCAATCAGACGCAAGACGGTACGCGAATGTATTTCACTGCCGATCGCGTTGAGAAGGTCAGTCTCAATACGATCGTCGTCATCAACGGACAGATAACCGCGTGCGACGAAGAAGTTCCCAAGTGGAGTTTTCACGCCAAGCGAGCCACGATCAAAACGGGCGATCGGGTAAAGCTCTCTTCGCCTTCCTTTCGCGTCAAACGAATACCGGTATTTTATTTGCCGTATGCTTCTTTGTCCCTCAAGCACAACGATCGCCAATCCGGCTTCCTGACTCCGACCTTCAGCGCTTCTGGCGCAAAGGGTTTTCGGATTTCCGAAGCTTACTATCTGACCCTCGGGCGCTCAGCCGACATCACTCTCCGCGGTGATTTGTTTTCGAAACGGGGCGTTGGCATCGGCGCTGACTTGCGGACGCGCGCTAACTCGCGCTCGTTTTTCAACATGGGTTTCTATGCCGTTAAGGATCGTATCTTTGGCGCCAAAGCGGACGCGCAAAATCCGGATCAGGGCGGTTCCAGCTTTTATATCGACGCGGTCCATTACTTTCCGAATGGATTCCTGGCAGCTGCCGACGTGAACGTTACTTCCAACCTGACGTTCCGCCAGATTTTTTCTGACTCAATCCAGCAGGCTATTTCGCCGGAAGAGCGTTCACAGGTATTCATCAACAAGAACTATCACGCTTACAGTTTCAACTTTCGCATGAATACCCAGGCGACGTCGTTGCAGAACTCTCAGGTCCGCATTCGCGAGTTGCCCAGCGTCTCTCTGGACCGGCGCCCCTCACCATTGCCGTGGTTTAAGAACTTCCCGGTTTACTACTCGTTTGAAAGCGCCGTGGAAGGCGTCAGCCGCAAAGAGACACCGACTGACCTGGCGACTTTTCGCGCGGAGGCCGGACGCGACCCAATCATAACGCCCTCAGTAGTACAGCGATTTGATCTTCATCCAAACATTTCGGTGCCGCTGAATTTTTCGGGCTGGTCACTGACTGCCACGGGCGGCGCGCGCGCGACCTATTATTCAAATTCGATTGACCCGGCAACGGGGCTGGTGACTCCGCGCGACGTAGTGCGCGGCTATGCCGAGTTTGAGCTGGACCTGCGCCCGCCTGCTTTAGCGCGGAACTTCCGGCGCGGTGACGGATCGACCAGGTTTCGACATGTGATCGAGCCTTATCTCATCTATCGACGCATCGCGGGGATCGATAACTTTGATCATATACTTCGCTTTGATTATGTCGACGCGATTGCCGACACCAACGAAATTGAGTATGGCATTTCGAATCGCTTCTACACTCGCCGATCGACTGAGACCGTGGGTAAGAAGGCCGCCAAGGCGGCTCGCGATAAAAAATCCCTGGCCACCCAGCCTTATGAAGCATTAACCATTACTGTCCGCGGTAAATATTTCTTTGATCCGTATTTCGGCGGCGCCTTGATACCCGGGCGGCGCAACCAGTTCTATCCCATCGACACTTTTTCCGGGTTTACCTATGGAGCGGTACCACGCAAGCTTTCTCCTCTGAACGTCGATGTCCGTTATCGTCCCTCAGAGCATCTGTTCGCAGACTTTCGCACCGACCTGGACACACACGGGGGCGGGTTGCGGGACATGGCGGCCACCTTCGGCCTTAACCGCGCGCTGATCCAGGCGTTCTCGACTTTTTATTACACGAGGGCAGTGGAACTGGTTCCCGGCCTGCAACAGTTTGCCGATGCGGGTGGCAAAGAACCGGGCACGTTGCGCGGCTCGCAATGGAGCCCGGCGATTTTTCTCGGCAATCGCGAGAAGGGACTGTTTGGGGGTCTATCGCTTTTCTTCGATTTTCAAAACCATCCGTTTGCCGGCAGCAATCGATCACTCATCAGCTCGACCGCAACCATCGGATATACCTGGAACTGCTGTTCGGTTACGGCGCAGCAATCCACCTACAACGTGGGCTTGCGAAACGAAAACCGTTTTGTCTTCGCCTTCCGTTTGAACGGCATCGGTACCTTTGGAACCGAAAAGATTGGCCAACGCTTCTAGCTCTCGCTGACCTGGGAACGGCGCTCGGCGCATCAGGCCCCGATGGTTTCCGACTCTAATTCGCTTGCGTGTCCACCAATCCGTCGGGTCACTGCGGTGGCGTTGAGGTTGGCGACGCCTTCCATCGGTACGGAGCTCATTACGCGAAAAAACAGTAGTCCGTCGACCCAGTCAAAGCTGACACCTTCGTTGCTATGCGCTGCCACCGTCACTGAGTACGTGTCGGGCGCCAGCCAGCAATCAAACGCGAAAGTCACTTCAATCACCTGGCCGCGTTGCACCGGGCCGACATCGGCCGGCTGCAACTCTGTATTAGTGCCGTAAAGATGGATGCCATGGCGATTCCGTAAGAGAAACCCGCAGACGGGCGCTTCCGCTGCCGCAAGAAAGCGCACCCGCAGGCGCAAAAGCACTGGCTCACCGGACTCTACAAGTTCTATGGGATTGTGAGCGGCGTCCAGCAGCTCGGCGCGAAGGATTTGGGCGCTGCCGTCCCCATGCCGGTAAGCGTACGTAGCTGGGCCACTCTCATTGGCGATGGTTGTGTCTTCCCGGGCTGCCGCTGGCTGTCCGGCTTCGAAGGCTTCTTCGCGCGCCATGATCAATTTTTGATAGCGGTTGAGAACATCGGTCGGCTTGCCTATTGCTTCCAAACGTCCGGCTTGAAGCAAAAGAGCGCGCGAGCAGAGAGCGCGAATCGCGCCGGGATCATGCGAAACGAACAGGATCGTCATTCCGCTCTCCTGCATCTCTTTTAGCCGGCGAGTACAGCGATGCTGAAAGACCGCGTCGCCGACGGCGAGAGCTTCGTCGACAATCAAGATTTGCGGCATCGCAGTAATCGCCGTGGCGAAAGCAAGACGGACATACATGCCACTCGAGTAAGTCTTTACAGGTTGATAAATGAAATCGCCGATCTCCGCAAAGCGTTCGATTTCCGGCAGCATCGCGTCAGTTTCGGCCCGGGAAAATCCCATCAGCGAGGCATTCATGAAAACGTTTTCGACACCCGTGAATTCCGCGTTGAAGCCGGCTCCGAGTTCCAGCAAAGCGGCGATGCGGCCCGAGTGCCGGACACTGCCGTGTGTCGGCTCAATGGTGCCGGCGATAATCTGAAGCAGGGTTGATTTCCCACTCCCGTTGGGACCAACGATGCCAAAGGTGGTCCCCTGCTCGACCTCGAAACTTATCTCACGGAGCGCCCAAAATTCCCGATGGGTCTTCCAGCGACCGCGCGACATCATCTCCTTTAAGCGATCGGCCGGTTGCCGGTAGATGCGGTACTGCTTGGATATGCCCTCGACACGGATTGCGGCTGTCATGCTGGCTATAATAGGGAAGGGCGTGTGCGAATGTCGAACCTTGATTTTGGATTTCAAGTGAGGATGCCGTAGCGGTCTGCAGCGGAAAATCTGGGGATCAGATTGGGCAACCGTTTTTCTAAGATCCGCCACTAATAACATTCGGCGGACAACCGACCGGCCAATTTACGAGCCATAGTATTGCGGTAAATGGCCGGTAATTGGTATATTCTGATCGCCTCGCACCCCGGCCCAAGGTCCGCATTCGATCTTAGGATCTCAGGAGTTTTTGATTCAGGAATCATCCCGTCTTAAACGCCTCGCTAAACGATCGTTCGCGAATTACAAAACTAACAGGAGGACCCGTTGAGAAACCAAGCAAGAAC
>JAWWPL010000372.1:0-4485 GCA_033850605.1 Blastocatellia bacterium
CCGAATGGACCGAGCTGGTCCATGAAACCAGGGCCGAAGAAGGCGATCTGGTGCGCCTCCTTTCGCGCACCGGCGAAGCTCTGTTGCAGGTTGCCGGCTTGCGAGAGACCCATGCGGCAGCCGCGACCACGGCCCGGGCAGCCTCCGAAATAGTCTTGCGCGAGCCAGTGCGGTAGCTGTTCTTTTCGCTGGGAGCGCGGACGGCTCGTCCGCATCGCGTCCAAGTCAGCTGCCATTCAAACCGAACCGGTTTGGGGAAAACGCCTCAAGGTTTGCCGGCACCATCCCGTCGACAATCTCGTCCGCCAGTACTTTGCCGGTGATGGGCGCCAGCAGGATCCCGTTTCGATAATGACCGGTGGCGTAGAACAAGCCCGCGGCCGCCGCGGACGATCCGAGCACCGGAAGACCGTCCTTTGCGCATGGCCGGAAACCAGCCCACGAATCGATCATTGGCAAAGCTGCGATGCCGGGAACAATCTCAAGGGCCATCGATCTAATGGCGTCGATGCCTTCCTGATTAACGCTCTTGTCAAAGCCGGCGTGTTCGGCAGTTGAGCCCGCCAGCACGCGTCCATCCCGACGAGGCACCAGATAACCATTTGCACTGTAGAGTACGTGCCTCGCGATTTGCGGACACGCTGCAAAGCAGAGCATCTGTCCGCGCACGGGTTCGATTTCAAAGGAGGGCAGGGTCGGTAAATTAATTAGCGAACTCCAGGCGCCTGCAGCCACGACAACAATCGGAGCGTCGATAAAGCCGCTGGTCGTTTCGACTCCGCCAACCCTTTCATGTTCAATCCGGATCGCTTTCACAGATAAGCCGGTGACCAATTGCACGCCCAACTCTTCGTTCGCCCTCACCAGCGCACTAATTAATCGCCGGTTGTCGATTTGGAAGTCTCTGGGAAAACGCAAACCACAAACGACCTTGTCAGAGACACACGACTCGAGTCGCCGTACCTGATCACCGGTCAACCATTCGATTTCCAAACCCTCGTCCTGCTGCCATTCGTAACGATGCCGAAGTTCCGCTTCGTCTTCCGGCGTGAAGCCCAGGCAGAGCGTACCGGTCGTGTCCAACTCAACATCTACTCCGGTTTCTTCTTTCAGCGAGGCGGCAAACTCCGGGTAGAGATCGCGACTGGCACAGGCGAGCTGAAAAAAAGCGTCTTTGCGATCGACTTCGACCTGCGGCGCCAGAATGCCGCCGGCGGCCCACGACGCTTCCGCGCCCAGCCGGCCGCGTTCAATCAAAGTAATCTGGCGCACGCCGCGTTGCGCCAGAACGCGGGCGATCGTCAATCCAATCACGCCGCCACCAATGATGATGGCGTCGGCAGAGGTGTTCGGATTGGAGATCTTGTTAACAAGCATGCTCTCTCTCATTAGCACCGTCGCTTTAGCGCGGTGATTTTCGGCCTGGCAAACCGAAACCGTTTGAAACGGTTTCTATTTCAGACCACGAACTCTATCCACCGGGCTGAAGCCACGGTGCTAATGAGAAAAAGCTATCAGGATTCAAACTTACTATTTACAGACTACCTTCCTCAGTTGTCAGTTGTCAGTTGAAGTCTTATGCTGAAACGTATCGGACGGAAGACGGGGCCTTAGCCCGACCGTGAGGGAGGGCTCACCAGCGTCGCATGGAGCCCTCCCTCACGGTCGGGCTAGTGCCCCGCTTCGCGGACTAGATAACAAGTTCTGCTCACTGCTTACTGCCTACTGCCTACTGATTTTATGCATCGTATCACACTGATTCCTGGCGACGGCATCGGCCCTGAAGTCGCTTCCGCGGTCGTCCGCATCATTGAAGCTTCCGGCGTCGAGATCGAATGGGAGACACATTTCGCCGGCCAGCTGGCGCTGGACAAATTCGGCACGACCCTGCCCGAAGAACTGCTTGAATCAATCAAGCGCAACAAGGTCGGGCTGAAAGGTCCGATCACCACGCCCGTCGGAAAAGGGTTTACTTCCGTCAACGTTGGCTTGCGCAAGGCGCTTGAGCTTTACGCCAACCTGCGGCCAATCCGCGCCCTGCCGAACATTCCCTGCCGCAACCCCGAGTTGGATTTAGTGGTGGTGCGCGAGAACACCGAGAGTTTGTATTCAGGTCTCGAGCACGAAATTGTTCCGGGCGTGGTCGAAAGCCTGAAGATTATTACTGAGAAGGCTTCGACGCATATTGCTCACTTCGCTTTCGACTACGCCTTGCGCGAAAATCGCAAGAAGATCACCTGCGTGCACAAAGCGAATATCATGAAGCTCTCCGACGGACTATTCCTGAAATGCTTTCACAAAGTCGGGGATACTCACCCTGAGATTGAAGCTCAGGACATGATCGTCGACAACGCCTCGATGCAGTTGGTGATGCGCCCCGAGCAGTTCGACATACTGCTGTGTGAGAACCTCTATGGCGACATCGTCTCTGACCTGTGCGCGGGATTGATTGGCGGCCTGGGTCTGGTGCCCGGGGCAAACATTGGTGATAGCGGCGCCGTCTTCGAAGCCGTGCACGGCTCAGCCCCCGACATTGCGGGCAAGGGCATCGCCAATCCCACCGCGCTCTTGCAATCCGCAATCTTGATGCTGCGTCACATCGACGAACGGGCCGCTGCCGATAAGATCGAAGGCGCCATGTTTAAAGTCTTCGAAGAAGGCAATGTCCGCACCCGCGACATCGGCGGCACTTCGAGTACTGATGAGTTTGCGGATGCGATTATTGGGAAGATGTAGGCTACTTGAGCCGCATAACATCAAGAAGATCTTCTGGAAGGCGAGTGTTTTGAGTGCGGCGACAAGCTGCCGCTTTCGAAAAGCGCTGACAAGTCAGCGCACTCCAAAATTACACTCCCGCTGCTTGCCAGCTTCCCAACACTTCATCAATGCGCTCAGCAACCGCGCTCCTGGCGTCCGATCTCTCCCAACCTCTGCCGAGCAGGTCATCGTAGTTGGTTTCACGATGCCGAATGTGAGCGATTACGGCGAGGAGTACGGCGTTCTCGTCCAGACTTTTGGCCGCGCTCGAACGTCCAATGCGGCCGCTGTATTTCACGCAAGCATGTTCGGCGATGCCCTGTTCTCTGCCAGTCTCTATGCGTGGAAATAGTTCCCTGATCTTGTTAGCGAATTGCTGCACGAATTTCTCATCAAGCCCGGCCCGCCGCGAGGCCTCGCGTTCCTTTCGCAGTGCACGCACTTCAAAGTCGGCGAGGCATTCTCCCTCGGCCTGATGGAGCGCAGTCTCTTCGACCATGAGTCCTTGCCGTTCGTATCGCCTCCGCGCACTACTCCACTTCAAGACCACAGCTGAGAGACGAGAATGTTTCCGCGCCCGGCGGGTCAGGGCAGCGTCACCGGAAGATAGAAAGACAAGATGATCCAGGTCAGCGCACGAGAGACAGAGCGCCCCTATGTCTCTGACGAGCGTAATCCAAGCCTTCCTTCCGAGATCTTCACGACATTCATCGCAAGTTGAGTCACGATTCGAGATGAAAACTTTGATCTCTTCCTTTTCCCGCCTTGGTGGTGTGGGAATTGCGGCCATGAGGCGGATGATAGAAACGGTTTGAGCAAAAGGCAACTGATAACTCGTCATTCACTGGGACAAGAACGATCCACGAAACCACACGAAGCCACGCGAAACAACCAGTTCCGCTTAGTGTATTTCGTGGATCGTTTTGTCTGGCCAGGAGAAGTCACTGGAGAGCCACGCAAGTAGCCGGGGCTAAACATTCCGCGCCTACCGGCGCTTCGCGGGCCTCTTCTCTATAGCGGCGCCAAGACCGGCTCTTGCTCTCTTAGGTAGTTTTTCCAGGACCAAATCGTAGGCAGTTCGCAGCAGAGCCTTCAATTCCTTCTCGCTGACTGCGTTGAAGCGCTCGAGCGCAACCCAATGGTAGCGCGCCACGTATGGCGCGGGCACGATCCCGTCTTCCTCAACCAGTTCCGCGAACTTTTCCGGCGTGCATTTGAACGACATGCAATGGTCTGAGGCGGGGGCCAGTCCAATGACCGCAAACATCTTGCCCCCGATCTTGAACACCAGATCATTACCCCACAGGATTTCCTCGGTCACATGCGGGAAAGAAAGACAGAAGCTGTGAACTTGTTCGATGTCCATAATTTTACCCGCAGATAACGCAGACTATGCAGAGAGGAAACATTGAAGTTGCGGCTTTGCCGCCTGATGTGCGGTAAGGCTCCGCCTTTCCGATTCGGGTCAAAAGAACCCGGGAGTCTATGCCTCCCAAAAAGCGAGCGAGGCATAGCCTCGCTCAATTAATAACGCCCCGACGGTAAGGCGGAGCCTTACCGCACATCAGGCGGCAAAGCCGCAACGCGATCCATTCAGCGCGCATTCACAAGAGCGGTCCGTCGCGGCCCATCAACTCGCGCCGCACAATCTTGACCGGAGGGCTACCCGCTTTGATAAATCGATCGTGAAATTCCTGCAGCGAAAAGCTCTGGCCCATCTTTCGCCGG
>JAWWPL010000373.1:0-4751 GCA_033850605.1 Blastocatellia bacterium
GTACCACCCGCGTGAGCGGGCGGGTCAAAGCGTCAACGACCCGATCGACGTGGGCCCCTACGCTGCTTTCGCCAGATGCGTCAACGAGCCGCCCAGCGGCGTCATATGAGTAAACCCGGCCCGGGCTCATCCGTAGAATAAGAACTTCTCAACCGGCTTCACGGGTCTTTCGGATTAAAGGTTTTTCTCTGCGCAACCTCGGCGTACTCTGCGTCTTTGCGGTGATGACATTCACTTGCAGACGCAGAGAACGCACAGAGTTCTTTTTCGAAAGGCTCCTTCAAAAGCTGTTACAGAACCGGGGAGCAGTAGCGACCGGATCATAAGCTCAACCCTCGCTAACACTAAACGTTCTATATTGACTCAGCTATTATCACTTCGCTGCGGCCAGCATCGGAATACCCGAAGGGAGATGAAACGTGATTACCTGTTTCCTGCGCTACACGATCAATCCCGACAAGCTCGCTGATTTCGAGCATTACGCGCGCGTGTGGATGCGCCTGATTGAAAAATATGGTGGAACGCATCATGGCTATTTCGTGCCGGGCGAAGGTCCGCCCTCGGCGGCATTCAGTTTTCCCGGCATTGGTGAAGCAGGGCCGGACAACGTCGCGGTGGCGTTGTTTAGTTTTCCCAGCGTCGAAGCATATGAAACCTACCGCCGCGAGGTTGCTAATGATCCCGAGTGTCTCGCCGTCACCAGCCATTACGAACAGACCAGTTGCTTCACTAAGTACGAGCGCGCCTATATGAGAGCCGTGCCGAGGTGACTGAATGCAGTTCAGACGGTCAGCCCTTGGCTAAGGCTTGCACCATGATCCCACCCGCTTACGCAGGTGGTACTGACCTAGCATCGCTCTGTCTGCGATTTAGCGGACAAGAATCGCCCTTCCGCAACAAAACTCGGCCGAGATTGAGGAAGAATCTTTGGTTCGCCGCCTCTCCCCTGAAACTGGCGTCAGATTTTCGGGGCGAACAAACGGAATGCCTTAGGCCATTCCTATCAATCAAAGAATGAAGGAGCTTCAGTATGACCAATAGTGCAATTAATAAACTACGACTGTTCACATTGTTTTGCGGCGTTGCCGTAATAATGGCGATAGCGCCAGTGGTTTCTGCGCAAGTCTCCACCGCGAACAACCAAAATCTGAGTGTTCGATCCATTCCGAATGGGTCGAAGATGAAATTCCAGGGCGTCGTCATTTCGCGCGATGCCGACACTTTCACTATTCGCGACCGGAGCCGTAGCGATTACCAGGTCCTCATCACCGATGACACCAGCATCAAGACTTATGGAGGTTTCCTGCGCAGCGGCAAGAAATATCCCGTCACCGACATTCTGCGCGGACTGATCGTTGAAGTTGAAGGACGGGGCGATTCGCAGGGGCAGCTCGTCGCGGACAAGATTCGGTTCAACGAGTCAGACATGCGGGCCGCGATCACATCCGATACCCGCGTCACGCCGGTCGAAGAGAACCAAAAAGCCATTTCAGGCCAGATGGATGAACTCTACGCCATCGCCGCAGAAGCGCGACAGCAAGTAACAGCGGTTAATGAACGTGTTTCCGCGCTTGATGACTATGACGTGCAGGCGAACGTCGCCGTGACGTTCCGTGTAAATAGCGCAGTGCTTACACCTGAAGCTAAGCAACAACTTGACGACTTCGCCACCAAAGCCGAAAGCGCGAAAGCTTATATGATCGAAGTTGCCGGACATACGGATTCTACCGGCAGCGAAACCAAGAATTTCCGGCTCAGTCGCGAGCGCGCCGACGCCGTGGTTCAGTATCTGGCGGTTTATCACAAGATCCCGCTAAGACGCTTCGTGACCCCGATGGGTTACGGCAAGACCGATGCGGTCGCCGACAACAGCACGACAACCGGGCGGGCGCAGAATCGCCGCGTGGAAGTGAAGATGCTGCTCAATCGCGGTCTGTCACAGCAGAGTCAGACATCCCGGCCACAACCCTAATGGCATTAGAATAATTGGCGAGGGTCGCTCGCATCCTGAAGGGCCGGCTATGTCGGCCCTTCTTTGTGCCGCGGGTCTGCGTCGGAGATGGGGCACTAGCCCGACTGTAAGGGAGGGCTTTTGGAGTGCGGCGCCTCGTCGCCGCTTTGGTATGCGCCGCACTCGTCGATACGATAGTCGACAAGTCGCGACCTATTAAAGCGGTAACAAGTTACCGCACTCCACATTTCGTGCAGCCGCTTGATCGGTTGGCGATTGGTTGCTTGTTTGGAATCATCAACGAGCCGCGAAGCGGCGGCATAAGGTAGCCCGGGCGTAAGCCCGGGGTTAAGTCACGAATTGATTCAAAGCCCGCTTGAGCCGGCGACAGACGTTACTCGACTCGTACCGCGCAACGAACGCCAACCTGACATCTCATCCCACATCCTCTATACTCATTCTGCTCGCAAATGGGGGCGACAGGCTTCGACAGGAGCCTTAATGTCCGTCGCGATGCATGCCGGGCTACCTTATGCAGCTCGTTAAAAAGCGTAGGGAAAAAACAATTGCCAACTCTAACGAGTTAGCTCTCGCGGCCTAAACAGCTAGCGAGCGTCTCCGCCGCAAGTTGCTCATGCGCGCGGATGGAGATGTCACTTTAGATGAGCTGGCCCGCGGCTTCGGTCCGTGGTCGCGGGCGAGATAAAGTCGGACTAGCCTTCGTCGAGGTCTTGCCGCTTCACTGACTCGATGCTTGGCAAAATCCGCTCGGTGTAACAGCCGGGCGAAAAGAGAAGCAGCTAAGCATGTAGATTCCTTCGGCATTGGCTTTTGGATCCGGGTTCGATTCCCGGCGCCTCCACCAAAACTATTTTGGGTCAGTACCACCCGCGTGAGCGGGTGGGCGCCACTTGTGATGCGAGGGTCAGTACCACCCGCGTAAGCGGGTGGGTTAAGATGGCCCGCTCATGTGGAACGATACCGACCTTCCTCTCGGATATCTAATCACGATCCGTTGCTATGGAACGTGGCTGCACGGTGATAAGCGCGGCTCGATCAATCGCTTTCACAATCGTTACAAATCCGCTTATCTTCGTCAAAGTGGTCGAAGGCAGAACTTAACAAGCGCAAGCTAAAGTCGCAGCCAGTCGTCCTCGACATTAAACGACGTCGAAGCGTTGGTAATGCAATACGAGAGGTCTGCACGCATTACAAGTGGCGACTGCATGCACTCAAAGTACGAACAAATCATGCACACTCCGTAGTCTCAATCGGTGAAGCAAAACCGGAGCGGGCGCTAAATGCGTTCAAAGCGTATGCGACTAGACAAATGCGTCGCGATGGCAACTGGGACAACGCGCACAGTCCGTGGGCGGATAAGGGCAGTAAACGATACTTGTGGAATGAAGAGAGCCTGGCAGCGGCGATAGACTATGTGCTAAATGAACAAGGAGACGATCTGCCGGACCTTGAGTAATTAACCCACCCGCTTACGCGGGTGGTACTGACTCCGTGGCTTCAAAATGTGTGATAGCCTACGTCGTGATCGTTTCGAATACGTGCTTAATGAACAAGGAGACGATCTACCGGACCCTGAGTGATTAATCCACACGCTCACGCGGGTGGTACTGACTGCATGTCTCAAAATCTTCCAATTGGCATCTTTGACAGCGGCGTCGGTGGACTGACGGTCTATCGCGCGTTGCACGAGCATCTCCCTAACGAGCGCTTCGTCTATCTCGGCGATACCGCGCGCGTCCCTTACGGAACAAAGTCTTTGGCGACAGTCGAACGTTACGCAGTCGAGAACGCGCAGTTCCTCGCCGCGCGCGGAATCAAGCTGCTGGTTGTGGCCTGTAACACAGCTTCAGCCTTGGCACTGCCGGCGGTTCGCAAGTCGCTTAACATTGAGGTTGTGGGCGTGATTGGTCCGGGCGCGCGAGCGGCTGTGGCGGCTGAGTCAATCGATTCAGGAATGCGGACGGGACGTCCGCGCTCCCAGGAACAGCGGGACTCGGCGCGCCGGATTGGAGTGATCGCGACGGAATCAACTGTTCAGAGTGGCGCTTATACGGCGGCAATCAAGAAAGCCGATCCCGGCGCCCACGTGACCGAGCGTGCGTGTCCCTTATTCGTCCCGCTGGCTGAAGAAGGTTGGGCAGATGAGGACGTGGCGCGGATGGTAGCCGCAGCCTATCTCAAAGATTTCCGTTCGAGTATCGACACGCTGGTTCTGGGCTGTACTCATTATCCGATTTTGAGCGACGTGATTCAGGAAAGCGTCGGCGAAGAAGTTAAGCTAATCGATTCGGGCGAAGCGACCGCGGTCGAAGTGAAAGCGCTATTGAAGGACAAAGGTTTGGCGAGGCTAACGCCGGGCACTGGTGCACTCGAACGTCATCTGTGCGATGATTTGGATCACTTTTATGTGACCGACGCGGCGGAGCGTTTCGCCAGAGTCGCCGAAAGATTTTTGGGAAGCAAGCCTGCTCGATTAGAGGCGGTTGAGGTTTGGGGACACGACGAGCTGAAGCTCTAACTCCCTCTCCCTTTGGGAGAGGGTTGGGGTGAGGGATTGAGATGAGAGCATTCAGCGACAACAGTGTCGCGATGGGGCACGTCGTACTAACGCCCTCTCCCTAACCCTCTCCCAAAGGGAGAGGGAACTAGAAAACTATGACATTCACACGCACTGATGATCGCGCGGCAGATGAGTTGCGGCCGGTTCGCATCACGCCGGGCTTTCTGCCAAATGCTGAAGGTTCGGCTTTGATCGAAATGGGGAACACGCGAGTAATCT
>JAWWPL010000346.1:0-13060 GCA_033850605.1 Blastocatellia bacterium
GAAGTGTTCGAAACGGGCGATGCGGCTTTGCCGCCTCGATGTGCGGAAAGGCTGTGCCTTTCCGATTGAGTATCATTAACAGATTGCGAGGCTGCGCCTCGCAGCGATTGACGAGGCGTAGCCTCGCTCAATCCTGAAGGGTGAGCTTCCGGAAAGGCAGAGCCTTTCCGCACATCAGGACGGCAAAGCCGCTGAGTACTCACTGCTGACTGCTCACTGCTCATTGAATCAGAGCTCAACATCATTTACTTCTCGGGCTTCCAGACTTTTCAAGAAGCGCATCGCTTCGTCATGGTCGAATTTCGGGTCCTTTGATTCGATCACCAGAAAAAAACTGTCGCGCGTGGCCAGCGCAAAGTTCGGCGCATTGAAAACCGGATGATAAGGCTGCGGCAGCTTGTTCAACGCCAGCATGCCGAATACGGCCGCGAACGCCGCGCATAGAACGGTGCATTCAAACGTGATCGGAATAAACGCCGGCCAACTGTTGAAAGGCTTGCCGCCGACGTTGAGCGGATAATCGATCACTTCCATCCAGTACTGCATGAAAAATCCGCCGACGGCGCCGATGATCCCGCCCGCCAGAACTATCAAAGGGAGAGTAGTGCGCTTGAACCCAATCGCTTCCGACAGCTCCTCGATGGGGAATGGCGAATAGCCGTTGATCTGGCGATAGCCGGCGGCGTAACTTTCGCGCGCCGCTGCGACCAGCGCGCTCGGGCTGTCGAACTGGGCCATTACGCCATAGAGTCGGTGTTTTGATTGCGGCATTTCTCAATATAGGACCTATGCGACCTATAGGACCTATCCCTCATCAACCTCTGCCTCCGGCAGAATCGTCCTCATCTCGAAGATCGAAATCATCGGCAGGAAGCGAATAAACAGAAACAGCAGAGCAAAAAAGAAACCAATCGTGCCGATGAACATCGCCCAATCCCACTGCGTCGGCGAGTAAAACCCCCAGGAAGAAGGAAGAAAATCTCGATGCAGACTGGTTACTACAATCACGAAGCGCTCCAGCCACATACCGATGCTGACGACGAACGATATCAACCACAGCACCAGCAAGTTCGAGCGGAGCTTCTTAATCCAGAGCAACTGCGGAGTCAGGCCATTACACAGAATCAAAGCCCAGTAGTAGGGCGAATACGGACCGTGCATGCGGTTCCAAATCATGAACCGTACGTATTGATTGCCGCTGTACCAGCCAAAGAACGCTTCCACCATAAAGCCGTAAACAACAATCAGTCCCGTAGCCAGCATCACCTTGGCCATGTTGTGCATATGGCGCATGGTGATGAAGCTTTCCAGTCCGAAAACTTTGCGCAACGGAATCGTCAGCAACAGCACCATCGCAAAGCCCGCATAGATCGCGCCGGCTACAAAGTACGGAGGAAAAATCGTCGCATGCCAGCCCGGAATAATCCCGACTGCAAAATCGAAACTGACAATCGTGTGCACTGAAAGCACGAGCGGCGTCGCCAGCCCGGCTAATAGAAGATAAGCCGTTTCATAACGATGCCAGTGCCGCGCGGAACCGCGCCAACCCATCGCCAGCATGCCGTAAATCATGCGGAACGGTTTGCTGTTGGCGCGATCGCGCAAAGTGGCAAAGTCAGGAATCAATCCCACGAACCAAAAAAGGGCAGACACGGTCGCATAAGTTGAAACCGCGAACACGTCCCACATCAGCGGGCTGCGAAACTGCGGCCAGATCCCCATCGTGTTGGGATACGGAAACAACCAGTACCCCAACCATGGCCGCCCGAGGTGCATCAGTGGAAAGACTCCCGCCTGGGCTACCGCGAACAGCGTCATGGCTTCCGCGAACCGGTTGATGGAAGTGCGCCATTTCTGTCTTAGCAAAAGCAGAATCGCGGAAATCAAAGTCCCGGCGTGGCCAATGCCGATCCACCAGACGAAGTTCAGAATGTCCAGGCCCCAACCCACCGGAATATTCACTCCCCACAACCCGATGCCCTTGAAGAGCATGTTCGTGATCGTGAGCAGCATTAGTTGGAACAGCGCGAACGAGATGGCAAAACCGACAAACCACCAGATCGGCGTCTTGCGTTTCAGTACAATCGCGCTGATCTTGTCGGTGACTGAGCCAAAGGTCAGCTCAGATCCCACGACTGGAGTTGTCGCGTGGATTGAGATGTGGCGTTCGTCGCGTGGTTCGTCCATTTGATCTAAATCAATCAGCCACAGAGGCACAGAGGCACCGAGACAATAAGAGAGAAAAACTAGCTGAGTACATACCGTTTTATTCCGTCACGAAGCAGCCGCGAGTTGAAATTCATTAGCAAGCCTATTTCTTTGCCGGTGACACGCAAGTACGTTAAGACCTGAGCCTCAAAGATCGGATCGAAGCGCTCGACGCTCTTGATTTCTACGATGACGGTATCTTCAACAATTAGGTCGAGCCGATATTCGCCAATGACTTGTCCCTTGTAAACGACTGGGAAGATGGGCTGTCTCACGAAGTTCAGTCCGGCAATCTGTAGTTCAATGCACAGGGCCGCTTCGTACGTTCCTTCCAGAAGCCCCGGTCCAAGCTGGCGATGCACCTCAATGGCACAACCAATAATTCGTTCAGTAAGGCGCTTAAGGGCCTCACTTTCTTTGATTGCTGCGGCAGCTGTACCTTGCCTGAATGGCGGAACGCCGCCAAATGTCGAAGACATCTCTAATTCTTCTCCGTTAGTTGTCTCAGTGACTCTGTGCCTCTGTGGCTTGATCTTTTCACGACTTAATCTCCGGATTCGGATTCCTCAGCGCCGACAGATAAGTCGTGCGCGGCCGCGTGTTCAGTTCACCCAGCAATGAATAATCTCGATCCATCGCCTTCAACTTCGAAACTTTACTGTTGGGATCGTTGATGTTGCCAAAAACAATCGCTTCAGTTGGACAGACCGACTGGCAGGCGGTAACGATTTCGCCATCGTGCACCTGTCGCCCTTCGAGCTCTGATTGAATCTTGGCCGATTGAATGCGCTGCACGCAGTAGGTGCATTTCTCCATCACGCCGCGACTGCGCACCGACACATCCGGATTGCGCATTAACTGATAAGTCGGCGTCTCCCAATCCTGATACAGGAAAAAGTTAAAGCGGCGCACTTTGTACGGGCAGTTATTCGAACAGTACTTGGTTCCGACACAGCGGTTATAGACCATGTCGTTCAGACCTTCTGCGCTGTGCACGGTCGCATGTACCGGGCAGACTGGTTCGCAGGGCGCGTTCTCGCAATGCATGCACGGAACCGGTTGGAAGTAAGGTCCGCCGGGTTTGTTAACGTCGCCTTTGAAGTATGCGTCGATGCGAATCCAGTGCATCTCGCGGCTGCGGACGACCTGTTCCTTGCCGACGATGGGAATGTTGTTTTCCGATTGGCAGGCGATCATGCAGGCGTTACAGCCGACGCAACTATTCAGATCGATCGACATTCCCCACGCATAGCCATTGCCCTGGTCTTTGTAATCGAAATCTTTGTAGAGCGAAAGATCGTGTAACTCCTTCTGCTGTTTTTCCCGCTCTTCGCGCAGGTGCTCCTTGTCTTTCAAGTATTCATCGAGTGTGCCCTCGCGCAGTAAGTCTCGGTCCTCGTTCGTAAATTCAGGCTCGCGCATCAGGAAATGTGCCTGTGTCGCTGCCAGCTCGTACTGCTCGGCAGTTTTAATGGCCGAAGCGCCGGTGGCGTTCCACGCTTGATCTGCATAACGAATTTCGTAAGCGTTGAACCCGCCCTGCGGTAATTTGGAATCAGGCTCCACAACTGTGCCGCTGCCGACCCGGCCCGCGCGTGTGCGGCCGTAACCGAGATGAATTGTGATCACATCGTCGGGCTGTCCCGGCATGATCCACACCGGCAGGTTCTTACTGATCGTCTGGTCGCGCAGCGTTAGCTTGATCGTATCTACGAAAGCTTCACGGCCCTTCTTGCTGCGTTCGTAGTTTTGCGGTGACACACCCAACTTCTTGGCCGTAGCCGCGCTGACCAAAGCGACGTTGTCCCAGGTGAGCTTCGTTAGAGGCTTCGGCAATTCCTGCAGCCATCCATTGTTCGCGAAGCGGCCGTCATAGATGGTTGGGTCTGTGCGGAAGATGAGTTCGAAGCCTGGGAGCGCGGACGGCCCGTCCGCCTTTTGCGAAAGTTGATTCGCCCAGTCGGATTTCAATGAAACTGTTTTGGTTGGGAGAGCCGAGTTGGGAATAAACCCATCATGCAGACACTTGCGCCACCACGATTCGAAATCGGCCGGGGAAGCGCTGAGTGGACCGACCCGGTCGCTACCGCTCCCGGTACTGACTGCTGGCGTAGCAGCCGAGGGAGAAGCTACTGGCACATTCACCGGCGGAGCCGCCATTGAAGCGGTGTTCGGAGCGCCCGCGTCCTGCGGGCGGTTCGCAGGCATCCTGCCTGCGTTCTCTTGCCAGTACCCACGCACAATGTCATAAGGTTTCTGATCGTAATTTTCCGAAAACAGCGCGAGCACTTCCTGCGCCGTCCGCCCTTCATAAAGCGGCGCAATCAACGGCTGGACAATCGTGACCGTGCCGTCATACGAACGAGCATCGCCCCACGATTCCAGGTAATGCGTCGCCGGAATGTGCCAATGGCAAATGTCAGACGTTTCGTTGTTATAGAGATTGAGGTGCGCGCGCAGCTTAACCTTGTTCAGCCGATTCAGATCCAGTCTGAGATCGACCGGTGTGTTATAAGCCGGATTGCCGCCGATAATGATCAGCGTCTCGACTTGGCCTGCGTCGATGTCATTGACGAGTTCGCGCAGCGATTGAGTTTGATCGACAGAGTTGGCTTCCAATGGGTCGGAGTAGAAGACCGTCTTACCGACGTTGCCTAGCGTGTTGTTCGCAGCATGAGCAAAAGCATGTATGGCTGGTGACTGGTCATCGCCCGCGATTACGATCGAGGCACCCTTATGCTGTTGAAGATCGTGCAGAATCGCGGTTGCCCAACCCGCAAAATGCTCCGACCCCGGGAAATTGCTCTCTGTTCCAATGGCCCGGGCAACCGTCAACATTTCACTAGGTTTCACCGACAACCGATGGTCCGCATTCGCCCCTGTCGTCGTCGGCGTACTCTCAACAACATACAGCCGATTCATTTCCGTCTTATCACCACTGATGCGCCGCTTCGCCGCATAGTCGCGCGCGTATCGCAACGAACCTGGCAGACACGCAAGAAAATCCGATCCCAGCGAAAGAATCCGATCCGCTTTGCTGAAGTCATAAATCGTATTCACCGGTTGGCCGAACGCCAGCATCGCCCCGGCGCGCGCGTTGTCGCGGTTGGCAGGTTCGTACTGATGCCACTTCGCTTCAGGAAAATCCGTGAGAACGGATTTCATTTGCGCGGCCAGACTCGGCGATGTGATCGTTTCAGTCAGGAAGCGCAGTCCTGCGCCTTTCTTAGCCTTGAGTCCATCGCCTTCCTTTTGGATCAGCCCGCGGATTTCGGCGATGAACTGTGTCCATGGCCGCGTCTCGCCGCGATACAACGGAGTCTGCGAACGATCGGGATCGTAGAGCGTCAGGATCGACGCCTGCGAAAAAATGTCCGTCGCGTTCGACCCTTTATCATTCGGATCGCCATTGCGATTGTTCGGATGATCGGGATTGCCTTCGAGCTTGGTAGGCCGGCCTTCGTTGCTGCGCGCCAAAAGCGGTGTCGCAATGCCGCCCAGCGAAAACGCCGTGGCGAAATAGAGACCTTTGCCGGGGACTTCTTCTTCAGGCTGCTTGACGTAGGGAACGATCTTCTCGGGAGGTTGAATTACGCAGCCTGTCAGACCAGCCAAAGCCAGCGACGCGCCCATCAACTTCAAAAATGTGCGGCGCTCGACGGGATCGTTCCATTCTTCGGCTTGTTGCGGGAACTCGCGCTGGATGAACTCTTCAAAGATTGGCGAGTCGGCGAGTTCTTCAAGGCTGCGCCAGTATTTCTTGCCGGAAGATGCGGACGGGCCATCCGCGCCGCCAGCACCAAGAACGCGGTCGCGGAGTAACTTGAAATTTATGTGACGGTCGTTATCCATTAAGTAAAGCGGCTTGGCCGCCTGATTTGGGGAAAGGCTTGGGCCTTTCCGGCCTCCTCAAAAGGTTGAGCGAGGCTGCGCCTCGCTGGCGGACAGGATGTCCGCGCTCCAATTTCGCTTTCAGCGATGACAAGTGGAGCAGCTGGTCAAAACGTTCGGTTCCTGAATGTGATACTGCTTTTTCAGATTCAGGCCTTCGGCGATCTCCTGTTTTGTGCTGTTTCGCGGTCGCCATTCCATGTTGAAAATCTTTTCTTTCGGTCGCACGAAATTCTCCGGAGCCCGATGACACTCAAGGCACCATTCCATCTGCAGCGAATTGGCTTGCGACACTACCGGCATCTGATCGATGCGGCCATGGCAGGTCGAACAGCCCACGCCTTTATTGACGTGAATCGCATGATTGAAATAGGCAAAGTCCGGAAGATCGTGCACGCGGACCCACTCCAAAGGTTTACCTGTCTTGAAACTTGCGCGCACCGGTTCCAGGTAAGGGCTGTCGGCCCAAATCTGTTTGTGGCAATTCATGCATACAGCCGTCGAGGGAATACCGGCTGAGGCCGCAGTCTCAACCGACGTGTGGCAATAGCGGCAATCGATGCCGTCGTCGCCCACATGATGCTTATGACTGAATTGGATTGGTTGCTGGCGCTCGATCCATTGGCCGGTGTTCCATCCCGACCGAGTGATCTCTGCCGTGACCCAAAGGGCCGCGAACAGAATGAAGACGGCGCCATAAATCGTGGCTCGCGCCAGATAGTTCGTGCTGTGACGGAAAATCTGTGGCATTGCCGCGGCTAAGGATGCTCAACTAACGGACGGACTGGTGCGCTGATCGCTGTCAACCAAACGGGGGCCAAGCCATCGCCAAACGCTTTCGGAAAAACTGTACTCAGTATTTAGCTGGTGCGATTACTCTACCGACATAGGACGAAATTTTCAAACGAAAGCAGGAAAAAGTGCGGGTGCGCAGTAATTAAGTGTTAGCATAACGGCTCAACGAAATGTTCATTGGTCACTATGCAGTAGGTTTGGCGTCGAAGAAACTAGCCCCCCGCGCATCTTTGGGTGTGTTGGTGGCTGCGCCGATCCTGCTTGATCTTCTCTGGCCGATTTTTCTGTTGTTGGGTTGGGAACGTGTTTCGGTCGAGCCCAATTCTAATCCATTCCTGCGCATGAGTTTCGATTCCTACCCAATTTCACATGGGCTGGTGGCTGTGATGGGTTGGGCGACACTCTCTGCTGCGCTCTACTACGGTTTCACCCGTTATGGATCGGGCGCGCTGGTCATCTGGATGGGTGTCGTCAGTCACTGGCTGATGGATTACATTGTTCATCGACCGGATCTGCCGCTGTCCGCGGGTGGCACGCGCCTGGTCGGACTGGGACTGTGGAATCATCGTTGGGCGGCGATTGCAGTTGAGGTGGCGCTGTTCGCTGCCGGGATTTGGATATATGAAAGACAGACGAAGGCCAAAGACAAGATCGGCCTGTACGCTTTCTGGGGCTTCGTCGTGGTTCTGCTGCTGGCTTATGCCGGAGCAACGTTCGGTCCGCCACCGCCGGCGAGCGTCAGAAAACTTGCCGCCGTTACACTGGGCACTGCGCTACTGATTCCCTGGGCGTGGTGGTGCGACAGTCACCGGGAAAATCGCGACGCTCTGCCTTAGTATCTCCCCAGCAGACTCAAACTCGCGGGCGGCTGATCAAATTTATCAGAGCCACAAATAAGGCCGCGCCGATAACCGACCAAATCACCGGAAAGCGCATTCCACCCACCGGAATGACGAAAAGTTCCGGAAGGTGGAAGTAGCCGGCAATCCAGGAGCCCAACAGGGCGCCGATAAATCCCAACGCAATCGAAACCAGACAGCCGCCGTGCGAATAACCAGTAATGGCCTGGCCTATCGCGCCGCAAACACCCGCGATCAATAGCAACACGAGAAGTTGAATCAGCATGAAAATCTCCCTTTAGATTGGCTTAGAGCCATAAAGCAAGTTCAAAGAGTGGGGACCTGATTGCCGGCTTTCCCTGGGGCGCAAGTTAACAAATTGCGTTACAAAAACTTCCAAATCTTCCATCCAATAGCGTATAATCCAGCCAGCTCGTTGGCCGTGGGAACTCTCTCCCGGGTCAGATAAATCAACCGCCCCTTTTAGTCAAGAGCCCATCGATTGGAAATCTGAATCAATCGTCCTCGACGTCGCAAATTTGCGCCGGCATCACTATTTCAATTTAGGAGTTAAGAATCATGTCGAAAGTTCTCTCAATAATCTTTATTATTGTCGCCTCGTTTTCGATTGCCCTCGCTCAGGAACCGTCCCAGAACAATGACACTTTACCGAGTCACGGCATTGCGCCCAAAGCGCCCAATGGTGTCGGTCGCGCCGATGTTCGCGTGTTTGACGAGAAGGGGAATCCTATCAGAAACGCCTACGTCAAACTAGAATCTACGCGCACCGACGGCTTTTTCTGCGAGAGCTGGGGCGATACAGACGCCAACGGCGTGATCGCGCTGCCGCCAATTCACATGGGCAGTCTGAAACTGAAGGTCAAGGCCAAGGGTTTCAAGCAGCAGGAATTGGATGTGCCCGCGGATAGCCTGGGCGACCCAGTGCGCGTTACGCTGAAGAAGAAATAAAAGCTCGGCTAGCAAGGGGTGAAGCCTTGTCAGGCACTGAATACTCCGCGAGTAGCGAGCCGATTTTGTCCTCGCCGCTCGCGGATTCTCTTTGTTCGATTTAGTGTTTCCTTCCATTGGCAAGAACGATCCACGAAATCACACGAATAGAAATCATGCGCGCCGTTTTTGTGTGATTTCGTGGATCGCTTTGCCTGGCAAGCTGTCCATGTCAACCCGCATTTGATGGTTGGACTAACGCCGACTATCATTCGACCTGCAAATGGATCGGAAGAAATGAATTCTTCACCATTCTATCGAACGCTCGAACACGCACTCCGGCTGCGGGGCGCCAGCATCGAAGACATCTGTCCACCGGATGATCCGGTTGCGCGACGAGTGCTGCACGACTATGGGGCAATGTTCGTCGGCGCCGATGTCGTCGCACCTCCACCATGCTGTGTGTTCACCAGTGAAGATCAAGTCGCGACTTTTCAAAGCGAGGCGGGGTGCACGCGGGCGCCGATCGGCGAGGCAGTCATCGAATTGCAACCGGCGGCGATGTCGGCGCTGTTACAGGCGCGCGAAATTGCTCATGCTGAAGGTCTGGAGATTTCTCCGCGTGACGGAGCCGAAGCTGCGCGTCGCAGCTATGAGGACACCGTGCGCTTGTGGAACTCCCGGTTCTTGCCGGCGCTGGTTCACTGGAGCAGCGCGGGCAGGTTGAGCGATACACAAGTGGAAAGACTGCGGCGTCTGCCGGTAGCCGAACAAGTACCGGAAGTTCTTGAACTCGAGCAGGAAGGGATCTTCTTCAGCAAAGACTTATCAAAGTCCGTGCTCTATTCGATTGCCGCTCCGGGCACTTCACAGCACATCGCGATGCTGGCCTTTGACGCTAATGAATTTCCGAATCCGAGAGTGCGCGAGATCCTCGCGCAACACGGATGGTTCCAGACGGTGCTCAGCGACTTGCCGCACTTCACCTTTCTGGGCCTGGCAGAAGCAGAATTGCCCGGCCGAGGATTGAAAAGGGTCGAGGTCGATGAGCAAACCTTCTGGATTCCGGATATTGCGTGACGAATCTAATCCACAGTAGGTAACAGTTGGCATCCGCTATGACTGGATGGACATCTGAAGATGACTCGAGCACGAGGTAAAATTGCGAATGGCAGCAGCAGGCAATAACGGAAGCAAGGGTGAAAAATTCGAGTTCTCAATTGGCAGTAAGGTTCGCATCACGTCGGGACCATTTCAGCGCTTTGCCGGAACGATCACAGAGATCGAACAGCAAAGCCGGCGTGTCAAAGTGAAGGTTGATATCTTCGGCAGGCCGCAACCCGTTGAACTAAATTTCGCGGATATTATTTCAGAGGAATAGAACCCGCGGCGCGATTTTCGTCTAACGGCTTTCAGCTTGAGACTGCTCAGCCGGTGGCGTCTTAATTTGCGGGAGACAGTCCGAGGACGGTATGCAGTCAGTACCGGGAGCGGTAGCGACCGGGTCGCAACTTGCCCACGATCCAGGATCGCCATCACGAGACCCGGTCGCTACCGCTCCCGGTACTGACCTCATCCTTAAATTAAGACACTACCGCTCAGCCTGGCCATTTGTCGCCTCCGGCGAACATCCGTTAACATGGTGCGATTCGACGCCGCTTAGTTATCCAGGAATCAGCAATCAATGATCATAAGAGCCTGTTTCGCGCTTATTGTTTTTGTCTTTTCCGGGACGGCTCTGGCCCAGCCCGCCGGGTCACCTTCGCGGCCGCCCACGCCTTTGGCGCAGACTCAAACCGCACCTCCGTTCGAATTGTCCGAGTACGGAGTCAGTCTGAAACCGGATGCGCGCCTGATCATCATGATGGCAGCGTTGGATGCAGCGGGTTTCGACCCGACATCTCCGGGAAGAGAGCCGTCCGCTTTCCGGATGCTGGTGCGAAATGATCAGGCGAACCTCGAGCCCGGCTTGCGCGAAAAGCTCAAATCGTTCTTTGATCAAAACAAACTGCCGGCTCCGGCCACCTCCGCAGATCAGGCGGCGCGTTATGTATCGTTGGCCTATGCATTGGGAGCGCCGCCCCTGCTCGACGCGCCCGATCGTTCCGACGATTTGCCCAGCGGCATCCTGGCGGTGCTCGACTTTGCGCCGCTGGTGCGCGATTTCTACAAGCGGTCGGGAATTGACGATCGTCTGCCTGCATACATGCGCGCTTATCAAACCGAAGCCGATCGCTTGCGACAACCCGCGGCCGAGATGGTGCGCTCAGTTCTTTCCTATCTGCACACGCGACCGATTTTGAACACGACTGAGCGCGTGCGCGTCAAAAGCCCGGAAAAAAAGAAAAGCTCAACCACCGCTTACTCAACCCGAACGCATGAACGGCGTTTCTATATTGTTCCGGATTTGATGGCCGCGCCGGGCGCCATTAATTTTCGCGTGATTGCCGACGACTATTATGCGATCGTTCCCGAAGGTACCGATCCCACTCTATCCGAAATTCGTCGCGGTTATCTGCAATTCGTAATCGATCCGCTGGTGTTGAAGTTCAACAAAGAAATCTCAGCGCAACGGGACCAGGTAAAGCTATTGATCGACGCGCGCACCAAAGAAGGCGCAACGGTATCGCCCGATGTGTTTGTAGTGATATCTCGATCGCTGGTGGCGGCCGCCGACGCCCGCTATGAAGAGTCGAACAGATTGACTGCGGTCACAAGCATTCAGCGTCGTCGACTGCAACAGGCGAAGGACGATGCCACGCGCCAGACAATTGCCAGGGAAGCCGAAGCCCGCCGGGCCGCGATTGCCGACGAAGCAATCGCCCGTCTCACCGAGGAATATGAGGCAGGCGCGGTACTGGCCTTCTTCTTTGCCGATCGACTGCGCGATTTTCAAGCCTCGGGTTTCGATATCGGGAACTTCGTCGCCGAAATGATCGCCGGAATTGATCCCGTGCGCGAGGGCAAGCGCCTGGCGGAAATCACCGCCGCACGCGATCGCGCTCTCGCCGCGCGCAAAGCGCATCCGCGTTACTCTCTATGGTTAATCGATTCTGAATCTGAGGCGCGTGAAACCGTGGATGCCTCGCCCAACTCAGCTCTGGTAAAGAGTCTGTCGGAAGTGGAAAAGCTTCTGCAAACCCGCAACTATGAAGCGGCCGAAACGCGTCTGAAAGCGCTGGTGCAGGAGTATCCGCGCGAGCCCCGCCTTTTCTTTACCATGGCCCAGACGGCCAGTCTGTGGGCGCGCGACACTACCGACGACGAGCTGCAAACACAACGACTGAATCGGGCCCTCGGTAACTATCGGCTGGCGGTGGCTGCGGCCGCACCGGACACCGATAGCGTCCTTCTCTCACGCGCGCACGAAGCGATGGGCCGCATCCTGGCGTTCCTCGATAACAAGGACGAAGCCATGAAAGAATTCGAGGCGGCGATCAAGATTGGGGAAGTGCCGGGCGGCGCGTATCGGGATGCGCTCGAGGGCAAGAGAAAACTGGCCCAGCCCTAGCGTTGGTAGTGGTTCCGATTCGCGCTCAGAGTGCAAGCTTAAGCTTGCCGCTTGAAACTCAACTCTGTAGCGGCTTGCCGCCTGATGTGCGGAAAGGCTCTGCCTTACCGGGCACCGGTAAAGAATCTCAAAGTCAGGTGCTCCCATTCAGATTACTTGCCTAATTTCAGGACCTGCGCACTCTCGAAAAACTGTTTCCACGCACCGGCATTCCGCTGAAGCAATCCCGGCGCGTTCTGAATCGTGAAGTCTGAAATCTTCACGCCTTTCTCAACCTGCTTCCAGGTCAGCGGCATCGATACCGTCGCGCCGGGTTTGGCACGCGCACTGTAAACCGCCGCGATCGTTTTGCCGCGCGCATTTTGCATCGCATCCACGTACACCTGTTGCTTCTGGCGTTTGGCCAGCGAGCGTTGCACGGTAGCGATCTCTGGTGCGCGTTGCGCAACTTCACTGGCCAGAGCTACGGCCACTGCGGCAATCTTCCCAAAATCGTGTTTCGGCTTTAAGGGTAAATAGACGTGGATGCCCGAGGACCCAGACGTCTTGGGGAACGAAGGCAAGCCCAGCTCGTCAAATACTTCCTTGCAGATCATCGCCACATCCAAAACGTTTTTCCACGGCGCTTCCTTTGGATCGAGATCGAGCATCAGGTAATCGGGTTTGTCCAGGTGCTTGATCGTCGAATGCCATGGATGCTGTTCGATGGTCCCCAGATTCACAAAATGCAGTAACGAGCCGACCGTTGTGTAGACCGCATAGTTCAGTTCGCGCCCTTCCTGGTTTGTCAGGCGTACTGTCTTGATAAATGCGGGCGCGCTCTCAAGGTCCTGCTGAAAGAACATCGGCGCCTTAATGCCGCGTGGGT
>JAWWPL010000380.1:0-3898 GCA_033850605.1 Blastocatellia bacterium
CCGAATGCGTACGCCAACAACCCTGCCAAGATTGGCAGCCGAGTATATGCAAACAGAATGGGAAACGGAGACGAAGCGTCAGGAGATGGATTCAAATTCCGCGGCAGAGGTTATATCCAACTGACGGGCAAAAACAACTACACCAGCTTCTCTACGTTCGTTGGAGAAGACTGCGTGGCTAACCCTGATTTGGTAGCTACCAAATATCCGCTGGCGTCGGCAGCATTCTTCTTCAAGTCAAACAACATTTGGTCCATCTGTGATCAAGGTGCGAATGATGCGACGGTTACTAAAGTCACAAAGGCCGTGAATGGCGGAACGCACGGACTTTCAGAAAGACTTCAGAACTTCAAAACATTTATGCGCGCACTAAGCTAGGAATAAGAACCTATTGATTCCTCCTTAGTCCTATTCTCCGACGCGCGCGGGCTTCGAATCCGAACCGTTGGAGCCACGTGGTCCAAATAGTTTCTTGCCTCGTTTTCTAGTTCCGCCTGGAATATTTTGCCAAGGTCAGCGGAAACACTCTTACGCCTTCGGGCATCCTGTCCAGCGAGATCTTGTCCGCGCCGGTAAGGATGTCGCGCGCGTTCATGCCGTAGACCTGAAGATTGTCTTCGTTGTCAGGCTTGATTACCACGCCTTTCAATTCCAGACCCGCAAACGCACCCCGGCTTCTTGAATAAGACAAGATTTGAGCGTTGAGTTTTACGTCGGTCGACGCGCTCGCCGATCGACCAATGGGCCCAGCCGCGGCGCTACCCTCGCCGCCAATTTCAAACTGATCGGAAAGCAGACTATCGACCGCGTTTTCGTTCATGAAAAGAAGAACGAAATCCGTGGACGAGGCGCCAATCTGCAAGCCGATACTTCCACCACCAAGATCAAAAAAAGCCGGCGCGCTCCAACCACCCGCAACCCGCCGGCTAATCACACCGCTGCCGCCGCGCCCGCCGACGATGAAACCAGCCTTAATAACACTGGGAAAGACGGCCACCGCTTCGGCTTTATCGAGCAAGTCGCGCGGAATAGATTTCTCGCGGGTACCCATGATCTCGTTAAATACGCGGGCGGCCTTGGCTGATTGGTCGGCGGCGGCGCGCGCCTTTTTGGTATTGCGTTCCCGCCCTTGCTGAGCAGACGCAGTCGCAAAACTGGAAACAAGCAGGATGCTAAACAACAGGTGGAACGTTCGGTTGACCAGTCTCTTCATGATTACCTTTCAGTTATCTTTTCGAACAAAATAAGCACCGGCAAGATGCCGGTGAACCGCAGGCGAGATGCCTGCGCTCACTCAACGCACCGGCGAATATCGCGACAGTGTTCGCGGAAAGACCCTCACTCCAGACGGCATCTTCGCAAGCGTCCAGGCCTGGGAAGGCGACAGCACCTGGTTCGCCTTCATCCCATACACTGCCAGATTGTCATCGTTGTCCGGGCTGATCACAGTACCCTTGAGTTCCAGGCCGGCAAACAGACCCTTGCTGCGCGAATAAGAAATGATTTGGGCCCTCAACAGCGCGTCGGTTGTAGCACTGGTGGAACGCCCCACCGGACCGGCGGCCACACTGCCTTCCCCACCAATCTCAAACTTGTCCTTCAATAATCCTGCCAGCGCGTCGTCATTCATGAACAGCAGCACAAAGTCAGTCTTGGAAGCACCGATTTGCAGCCCTACGCTGCCGCCGGCGAGATTGAAGAATGCCGGCGCGCTCCAGCCACCCCTTACGCGGCGGCTGATAACACCGTCGCCGACCCGGCCGCCGACGATAAATCCCGCCTTGATGACGCCGGGAAAAACGGCGATGGCGCGGGCGTTATCCAGCAACTTCTGTGGAATAGCCCGATCAGGTACGTTCATGATTTCGGTAAAGACATCCGCCGCCTTCTGGGCTTCCTTCGTGGCTTCGGCAAGTCTCTTGGCGTTCTTCGGTTGGGTTTGAACCACCGTGGCGGCACTCACGATCAAAAGTAACGACGCGGAGATTAATGCCGCCGCGCGATTTAGTTTGATTACTCTGCTCATAACAATCCCCTCTTTCTTACTCTCTGATCTGGGGGGTTCTGATCTCGGGGGGCCAAATGCTTTCTTGCTGCTACCTGTCAGCATACTTATAATCACTCGCCCTGACAAACTGTGGCACAGACTTCAGTCTGTGGTCGTTCGAACACAAAAATAATCGCAGACTAAAGTCTGTGCCACTATATAAATCATGCCCATCGGTACTCCATTTCATCAACGAACTTTTCCGCTTTGCGAAAGTCTGAACTATCGCGAATGGTCAGGCTACTACACAGTCAGCGCTTACGAGACACACCACGAGCATGAGTACAACGCGATTCGCAATGCGGCGGCGCTTATCGACATCTCGCCGCTTTTCAAATATCGAGTCACTGGCCGAGACGCGACCCGCTTGGTCGATCGAATCATCACCCGCGATATTAGCAAGGTAGCAGTGGGCCAGGTTGTTTACACGCCCTGGTGCGACGAACTGGGCAAAGTAATCGACGACGGGACAGTATCGCGGTTGGACGAGAATGTTTATCGCTGGACCGCGGCCGATCCGAGTCTGCGTTGGTTCACACAAAACGGCGCGGGTCTCGACGTGCAGATTGAAGACATTTCAGAAAGCATCGCCGCACTCGCTCTTCAGGGACCGACCTCGGGACGCCTTTTGAAAACTATCGTCGAGGATGCAGACATCGGCGGCCTAAAATATTTTCGTGTCACCAGCGGAACGATCGGCGGTGTGCCGGTAGAGATTTCGCGCACCGGTTATACCGGCGATCTCGGTTATGAAATCTGGGTGGCCAACGATCAGGCTTTGCGCGTCTGGGATGTGCTTATCGACCGCGGGCGCCCTTTCGACATCAAGCCCGCGGGTATGCTGGCGCTTGACGTGGCGCGCATCGAAGCCGGCCTGCTACTGATAGAAGTCGATTTCAACAGCAGCAAGAAAGCCCTGGTTGACGAGCAGAAGTATTCGCCATTCGAAATGGGCTTGGATCGTCTGGTGAACCTCGACAAGGATCGGTTTATTGGCCGGCAGTCATTGATCAAGGAAGCTAAGCAGGGACCCGCGCGGCGAATCGTGGGAATCGAGATCGACTGGACCGAAGTCGAGCGGCGTTTTGAAGCTGTTGGCTTGCCGCCCTCTGTATCGCCGATTGCTTCGCGAGTGGCGGTGCCGGTCTACAGCGGCGGCAATCAGATTGGTAAAGCCACCTCGACCACCTGGTCGCCGCTCTTGAAGAAAATGATTGGGTTGGCAACATTGAAGCGGGACTTTGTCAGGCCAGGAACGAAAATCGAAGTTGAGATCACGGTGGAGGCAGTCAGACATCGAGTCGGCGCAAGAGTGGCGAAGACCCCGTTCTACAATCCGAAACATAAGACAGCGACGCCGGTATGACACAAAGCTCGTTGTGCTCTTGACCTACAAAGCAGCCAGCCTCCGCAGAATCAGTCGCGGCTGTGCCGTCTGATGTGCGGAAAGGCTCGGCCTTTCCGTCGGTCTCTCTTAATTAATCCCGAGGAGGCTATGCCTCCGAGGTCGTTCGGAGGCGCAGCCTCCTAGAGAAGCAATCCAGGCTAACGGAAAGGCAGAGCTTTCCGCACATCAAGGCGGCAAAGCCGCTTATGACAACGAGGCCAGATCGATAACAATCGTGCATTCTCTAAAGGACATTCTTTCAAGTTACGATCCCAACGCCCCGCTCGCGGAAGCTTCAACCATACCTTCATCGTGGTACACCGACGAACGTGTATACAAACTCGAACAACAGACTACCTTCAGTCGCTCATGGCAGGTGGCCGCGCGTTTGGATCAAGTGCGTGAGCCCGGTCAATACATTACGACTGAAGTTGCCGGCGAACCCATCGTGATTGTGCGCGGCA
>JAWWPL010000390.1:0-17314 GCA_033850605.1 Blastocatellia bacterium
GCAGACCGGATTCCAATAATTCCGCGTCCGAAGGGTGGAAACCACGACGGCACACGGGACACAGCACTCGAATCAGGCGCTGAGCGAGCACGCAATTCAAAGAGGAAACAAAGTTGTAAGGCTCGACCCCCATGTTCAAAAAACGGCCGATGACGTCGATGACGTTGTTCGCGTGCACAGTGGTGAACACGAGATGCCCGGTAAGGGCGGACTGAATCGCGATCTGGGCCGTCTCTTCGTCGCGAATCTCACCCACCATGATCTTGTCCGGGTCATGGCGCAGAATTGAGCGTAACCCGCGCGCGAAAGTCAGGCCTTTCTTCTCGTTCACGGGAATTTGGGTGATGCCGTGCAACTGATATTCGACTGGATCCTCGATCGTAATGATCTTGTCTTCCTCGTTTCGAATCTCGTTGAGCGCGGCATAAAGCGTGGTCGTCTTGCCGGAGCCGGTCGGACCGGTGACCAGTACCATGCCGTAAGGCTCGGCGATGTAGCGGCGAAACTTCCGCACGTCCTCCGGATCGAATCCCACCACGTTTAGATCCAGACTCTTAAACTCTTCGTTGATCTGTTCTTTATCCAGAATACGAATCACCGCGTCTTCACCGTGCACCGTCGGCATGATCGAGACGCGGAAATCAACATTGCGTCCTTTGTAGCGCACCCGAAAGCGGCCATCCTGCGGCACGCGACGTTCGGCAATGTCGAGTTCCGACATGACCTTGATGCGCGAGATTAACGTCTGGTGATAAGCAAGATCTATCGGGTCGACTTTCTGGTAGAGCGCGCCATCGATCCGGTACTTTACCTGTACTTCCGTGTCGCGAGTTTCGATGTGAATATCAGAGGCGCGCGATTCCATTGCGTTGTAGATGATCGTGTCGACCAGTTTGATGATCGGCGACATCTCGCTGTCGGTCGCCAGCCGATCGAGATCGAGGACTTCCTCGCCGGCCTCCGTTTCGCGTACCAGCGAAATGCGAAAGCCGGATGCGGCTTCCTGCAAGACACGCTGAGTGGCATCACCTTTCCGCAATACGATGTCGATCGCTCCGGCCGTGGCCACGTGCGGCACCAGCCGCATGCGCAACGCTCCGGCAAGATCGTCCAGCAGATCCAGGTCAGTTGGATCGGCCATAGCAATATGCAGTTTTCCGTTTTCGCGCCGCAGCGGCACAAACTGATGGCGGACCATTAGATCTACGGGAAGCTCGCTGAGTAACGTGTAGTCGATGGGCGACTCGCCGTCTTTGGGCAACAGATTGACGAAAGGCAGCCGGTAGCGACTCGCTAATTCTCTCGCTTGTCGTATTTCCGGAGGTTCAGCCGCGGGAGGTAACGGCGCGATGCTGTCGCCTGAATCCGAAACGCCGCTGTTCGGGGTTCGCGCGGCGGGAGTATTCATTGGTTCTTCGGTGAGTTGTTTCATAGCGTACCGCCGGCTGCCAGCCAGCGCGGGTCAGCGATTCATCATTGGCCCGTGCGAAATCGATTGGATGATTGGCAGATAGATTGCCAGGAGAATCACCACCACTACGCCACCCATCAACACCAGAATCGCAGGCTCCAACGTGGTCGTCAACTGTTCTAAACGCACCTCAGATTCAGCGTCATAGAAGGTGGCCACTTCGTCCAGCATCTCGCGCAAACTGCCCGACCGTTCGCCGATGCCGATCATATCGATGGCCAGATCGGGCATCCAGTTGGCCGTCTCGAGACTATCGGTGAAAGATCGACCTTCGCGAATCAGCGGCAGGATGGCCGAACTGCGGCGTCTTAATTCCAGGTTCGTGATCGATTCCGCGGCAATTTCCCACGATTCAACCAGCGTAATGCCGCCGGCCAGCAGGGTCGCCAGCGAGCGCGATGCCTGGGCCGTGGACATTTGTATCAGAAGTTTTCCAACTAACGGCAACCGCAACAGGAAAGCGTCAATTATTAGACGACCTGACGGCGTTCGGGACCAAACGAAAAAAACGACAGTGCTGATTATTACCAACGGGACAAACCAAATCGCGTTGCCGATTATCCAGTGCGAAAGGCCCAGCACGATTTGGGTAACTATCGGCAATTCGTTGCCAAAACCGGTGAACAAATCCGACATTCGCGGTACGACAAATGTCGTGAGAAAGATCACCATGCCCAGGCAGGCGACAAGTAAAAATAACGGATACGCGAGCGCGCCGCGAATCTTACGTCGCAACCCCACCGACCGCCGCATGTAACTCACGTAGCGTGAAAGCACTTCGTCCAGCGCGCCTGAACGCTCGCCGGCTAAGATCGAAGCCGTGTAAATGCGCGGAAAGACTGCACCCTGAGCGGCGAAAGCTTGCGACAGCGCCGCGCCGCCCCGAATTGCCGTTTCGACTTCTTCCAGCACCGAGCGCAAACGCACCGACGTGGCTCGCCGGCTTAGCATGGTTATCGCTTGCAGAATCGGAATGCCCGCGCGCAGCAGTGCCGCGAGTTGTTGATTAAAAAGCAGGAAATCATTCGCCTTGACCCGGACCCGCGCGGTGCTGCCGGTTTTGGTAAACGAGGTTAGGCCCTGAACTCTTGGCGGCGTAACGGCAAAGACTTTGAAGCCTTCCCGCTCCAGGCGCGCACGCGCTTCGTTCGCGGCCACCGCCTCGATCGTGCGCGTCACAATTTCGCCCGCCGGCGTTCCCAAACGACAAATAAATTCAGCCATATTTCGAACCGGAGTATATCACGCGATGATTAGAGGACGGGATTAGCTGAAATGGCGTAGATACCAGCGAAGACGTGACTACGATCCACGAAATCACACTAAGGACACCTGTTGGAGCTTGTTTCGAGCCGGTTCGTGTGATTTCGTGGATCGTCTTCCCTTCTAACCTGACTTCATCTTCCGCGGCAACCCGCTCGGAACCTCGCCTCGTCAACACGCTGAGAACACCCCGCGGTTGCAGAAAAGCGCGCTTTATTTATTGATCTTTCTTTGTTATTGGCATATCGTCCGCGCGTTTCAGAAGCTCGGCTGAAGATCTTCGACAGACGAATGGAGAACAACTGGGTATGGACGCCGGCGGCCAAAAATCAGTTGAACCGAAGCACCTGGTTCGCGGTCTCGGTTTGCTCGATGCCACGATGATCGTCATCGGGTCGATGATCGGCTCGGGCATTTTCATCGTTTCGGCTAAGTCCGCGGCGCTGGTGGGTGCCCCGGGATGGCTCTTGGCGGCGTGGGCCCTCGCCGGAGTGCTGACGATTACCGGCGCGCTGTGCTGTGCTGAGTTGGCAGCCATGATGCCGCGCGCGGGTGGGCAATACGTTTTTCTGCGCGAGGCCTTTGGCCCCGCAACCGGCTTTCTCTTTGGCTGGTCACTGTTTTTTGTCGTGCAAACCGGCACGATTGCGGCGGTCGCAGTGGCCTTTGCCAACTTCATGGGCGTATTGACGAATCGGGTGTCCGACAGCAACTACATAATTCGGCCCATTCATTTGGGCGGCTACGCGATTACTCTTTCGACGCAGCAATTGGTGGCAATCCTTCTCATACTCATTCTAACCTTCACGAACACTCGCGGATTAAAGACAGGCAGGCTAATCCAAAATACTTTTACTTTCACCAAGACGGCTGCGCTCATCGGCTTGATCGCGATTGGTCTCCTCCTCGGCAGGAATAGCGGGAGCGCAGCCCTCACTTCTTCCTGGTGGAACCCATGGGTCAACGCGGGATGGAATCCCGGCGCGGTGCAGCCCGGACTGACAAACACGAACGGGCTGTGGCTCTTGATGCTAGTCGGATTGGCGATGGTGGGTCCGTTGTTCGCCCAGTCGGCGTGGAACAATGTCACGTTCACCGGCAGCGAAATAAAAGAGCCGGGCCGGAACCTGCCGCGGGCCCTCCTGATTGGCTGTGGCACTGTTGTCGTGCTTTACCTGCTTGCCAATCTGGCGTACATCGTCACTCTGCCTCTCAACGTTTTTCCGGGTTTGCAGAAGCCTCCGAATACCGTCGCGACTGAAACGATGAAAATGGCTCTGGGCCAGCCGGGCATGATCTTGATCGCCATAGCCATCATGATCTCGACGTTTGGATGCAACAACGGATTGATTCTGGCGGGGGCACGGATCTATTACGCCATGGCTCGCGATGGTCTCTTCTTCAAACGGGCAGGCACTCTCAGTTCACGTCACGTCCCGCTGGTTGCGTTGATAGCGCAAGGTATTTGGGCCTGTCTGCTGACGCTGCCGCGCACGGTAACCGCGGGCGCGAAACCGGGGGAGTTCAAGTACGGAAACGTATATGGCCAACTACTCGACTATGTCATCTCCGCGGATCTAATTTTTTATGCGTTGATGGTCGGAGCTGTCTTCGTAATGCGTCGCAAAGCACCGGACATGGAGAGGCCGTATCGCACATTTGGCTATCCCATAGTGCCCATCATCTATATCGCGATCGCGATGTTGTTGGTGCTCGATCTGGCTTACCTGACGCCGGCAACTTCTGGGATTGGCTATCTGCTCGTACTCACCGGAATACCGGTGTATTTCATATGGAGAAGGCAGGCCAAAGCTTCTTAAGCTCAGGCCTGCCTGTTCTAATTCACAAGAAGAATTAACCACAGATTCACGCGAATTTACACGGATAGGAACTAACGAACAAAGGATCGCTGCCTAACGCGGGGAACGCTCTTTTATCCGCGTTCATCCGCGGCTAATATTCCGGCTCGGGAGGAGCGTCGGGTGATCGTTGCCCGGGCCCGCCTGGTTCGCGTCCGTCTGGTCCGCCGGGTGGGCGACCTGGGCCGCGTCCTGGTCCCCCCGGTCCCTTCGGGGGTCGCATCGCTTGCAACTTCGCCTGCTGCTCCGGCGTCAGTTTGTTCTTGATGCGAATCGCCAACTCCATATGCGCGCGCTTCATCTCGCGTTCATTGTCCAAAACCTTGTCGAGTTGAGACAGCGCCAACTGCTCGTTCACCGAATTCGCTTTCATGGTTTCGTGCAGAGCTTCCATAGCATCCTGCATCAGCCATTGCAGCTCATTAAAGCGCGCCGTGGTGCGATTGATCTCGCCACGCATGAATGTCTTCTGTTCATCGGTCAGTCCCAGTTCGCGCTGATGCTGCATCACCATGTCGGGCGGGAATATGGCGTCGCCGAGCGGATCCGGAGGCGGTGGCGGCGGTGCCTGTTGTTCTTGTCTTGGCGGCGGTGGTTGAGGTTGCTGCGCCGAGACCAGCATCACGCTCAAAAGCGTGGCTGCTGCGAAAACTGAGACCAGGAGTCCGATTTTCTTCATCATTGCTTTCTCCTTCTATGTGCAGCCTACTTCGGCTGGCTATTGAGTTGATCGCGTAGAAATAATTTCAATTCTTCCGCGGTTTGAGTCAATTGCGGAAGTGACTTGAGCAATTCATCGCTCGGTGAAGCCAAAAGCGTGGCCGTCGGTGATTGCCAACTCGCGATGGCTTTCGCATCGCGGAGAGTTTTCTTACCTGCGGCCACCAGGCCGGCTTGCCTGCGAGCGGCTAACTTCAGGGCGAGCGATCTGCCAACGAAGCGATGCTGCGTAATCTTTACAGGTTCCGGATTCTTTGCCGGCTCCACAACTTTGACGGCAGGGGATGCGATCGGAGGAGCGCTGACAATCACTACGTCGAGGTGCTGCGGCCGATGCGTCGACCACCAGGCGAGTGAAACCAAGCCACAAACTAACAGAGCACTGGCTGCCGCGAACGACAGATTGAATACTCTGGTCGTACGAACGGTCTTTGACTGGGCGCGGTTCCACACGCCGGCAAAGCTCGGCGCAGTCTGTTCGTCCGCTTGCCTTACCTGGCTAAACAGCGCCCGGATTCTCGTTTCTTCTCCAGTCAATTCCATAGATACTTTCCGTTTGTCCCAAGTATTCGCGCAAGCGTGTCTTGCCGCGATCATAATGCTGGCGCACACTTCCGATCGATATGCCCATAACCTCGGCGGCTTCGCTGAGGCTGAGGTCCTGGTAAAAAACGAGATGCAAAGCTTCACGTTGCCGGCGCGGCAAACTCTTCAAAGCATTTTGAAAAACCGCCTGCGACTCGGATTTCTCGAAAGCCACGCCCGGCTGTTCCGGCGGCGAAATCGTCGCCGCCGTTTGCTCTGCACTGTCAGACCAACGCAGCTTGCGCAAAAGGTTCCGGCGATGCTCACCGATAGCCGTCTTGCGAATCACTGCAAACAGCCAGGTCTTTAAGCTGGCGTCTCCGCGAAAACATGCTTTGCCTTCAAGGATCTTTAAATAGACCGTCTGCAAAACTTCTTCCGCCTCGCCGCGGTCTCGACGGCAGCAATACATGGCCCAGCCGAAACTCGCGCTGTGGAGCCTTTCCAGTTCAGCTTTAAGCTCCGCAATGTCCATGTTGTCTGCTTGCCGGTCTCTTCTCACGGATTCGGTCCGTGTTCAGAGTATTAGTCGCTTGAGCGAGCGAATTATATGACTCAGATCACAAAAATGTTCAGCCTATCGCGTGGGGCGGTAGCATGACCGTCAGGCAGGGGCCGTTGTACAGCAGAGGCAGCGCCTGCGATGAGGTCAGTACCGCGAGCGGTAGCGACCGGGTCACGCTTGTAGCGATCACGCGTCAGTGGAGCGGTGCGACCCGGTCGCTATCGCTCCCGGTACTGACTTCCTGATGAACTAGGTCGCCTTCCCGCAGGCGCGCTTCACAGCTCTTAGCATCAAACGCCGAATCAGCCCGCTGAACGGCCGCACAAAGAACCAGTACACCCGAAACTTTCGCCGGCTCGCCTCGTCGCCGCAGATGACTCTGGTCTCGGTAAACAAGAGAGTGTGGCCGCGCCTGTCTTCTCTTACACTGAAGTTCCAAACACCCCTGGCTAAACCGGGGGGTACCGGACGATCAAAATCCTCGCGATTGAATGGTGAGAGATTGCCGGTCGGCCGCCAGAACCTTCCGGTGACGCCCAGCACGACTTCTTGCGGCTCGTTCGCCAGAATGCCAAAGCCGGAGTCCACGATGGTCTGCAAAGTAATCGCCCGCTTTCGCGGCGGCACACGACCGCGGCGTAAGATGAATTCCGGCAGCGATCGCAATCCCATCAACAGCTTGATGATCAAAGAACCGCCGAGGTCCGCGGTCCACAGCGCGCCGGTCACTTCTTTCATGGATGCGTGGATAACAATGCTGTGCGTTTCGACAGCGTCCGGATTTGGCGCGAATGAATCGATTAGCATTGTGTGTTGCGGCGCGCGCATCCTGCGTGTGATGCACGGGCGGGCCGCCCGTGCTACTTGGCCCACTCGGTAGCAATCTGAACCTCAACTTTCACGGGTACGGTCTGCACATACTCTTCGCCGGCGGTCACCATCGCGCGCTCAACTCTTCCGGCCACGTCCTCAGATTCAGTCTCATCTACCTCGACAACGATCTCGTCATGAATGATGTTCACTATTTGTCCCGAAGTGTGGCGCAGTTCGTCATTCAAAAGCCGCAGTGAGCGTTTCAGAATATCCGCGCTGGTGCCCTGGATCGGCGCGTTCTTGCCGTTGCGCTGGGTCATCGAAACCTGTTGACGATCCGACGGGTCAAAATTAAACCGCACCAGCCGCCCCGAAGCTGTGCGGGCTTGCTTGTCACTTACCGCCCGGCTGGCTGAATCGCGGAGATACGTGTCCAGCTTTCGATAGGTCGCAAAGTAACGACGCAAAACATTTTCCGCTTCACTCACGCTCAAGCCCGTCATCATGGAAAAGCGTTGGGCGCCAATTCCGTAAACGACGCCGAAGTTAAGCCGCTTGGCAAAATCGCGTTGCTCCCTGGTGACCTGATCCTGATCGACGCTGAACACCTGCGCGGCGGTCACTCGATGCAGATCCGCCCCCGATCGGAAAGCATCGATAAACGCCTGGTCGCCGGAGAACTCCGCAAGGATGCGCAATTCGATCTGTGAATAGTCAGCGATCACGAGCCTGCGTGCTTCGGGATGACCGGTGAAGCAGCGACGGTACTCGACGGCGTGCGGCACCTGTTGAATGTTGGGGTTGGTGCAGGCAAAGCGGCCGGTGGGCGCGCCAATCTGCCGAAAGTCCGCATGCAGTCGGCCCGTCTTTGGATTAATGAAATCAATCATGTTCTGGCCATAGCTGGTTAGTGCTTTTTGCATCGTGCGATACTCGAGCAGTTTTGCCACCACTGGATACTCCGCGGCCAAAGGTTGCAACTTCCAATTACGAGTTGAGTCCGGCAGCGGGATGCCCAGCCGAGTTAAAGAGTCCGTGACTTGCTGCTGCGAGTCCAGGTTGATGTTCGCGCGCGCCGGCCCAAACAACGAAGCCTGCGCCACACCTTCACCCAGCATCTCTTGCAGCTCGTTGGCCAGTTCGGCTCGACGCTCTCCCACGATGTTGAGTTGTTCGAGCCAACGATGCTTGTCCATATAAAAGCCCGTGAGTTCAATATCCACAACGGGCATGACGCATTCAAACTCGAGCTGAGCGCACTGCACCAAATCCAACGCTCTAATTCTCTCGATCAGCTTTTCACGTAACGGCAACAGGACGGCCGCATCACGCGCGGCATATTCCAACTGCGCTTCCGACAGTTCGAATTCCCAATTGCTCAGTCGTTCGGTCTTATCGACGGTTTCGTTCAGATAGCGCTCAGTGATCGCCGCCAGGCCGTGGCGTTCTTCGATGTCGCCGGCGGACACAAGCTGACTGGCGAGCAGAGTGTCGAACATGCCGACCAGATCGACGCCCAGGTTGTATTTAATGAACTTCGCATCGAATTTCGCGTTGTGCGCGATCTTGATCGGCCGCGGCGAAGTAAAAAGCTTCCGCAACGGCGCCAGGGCCTCGCTTTGCTTCAGGTCACCGTCCGCGAAGCGATTTAGATCGATGACATACACACCCGTTGCGGACGCAAGTTGAATTAAGCGGAGGCGGCCCAGATATGGATCGAGTTCAGTTGTTTCCGTGTCGAGGCCGATGGCCTGCCTGGTGGAGAGTTCTTCGACCGCGAGACGGAGTTCTGCGGGGCTAGTGACGATTTTGTACTGCGTATTCATTGCCAATTTGATTTAGCCACAAAAAGGCGCAAAACGCACAAGAGGAGAATTAGCCCGCTGGGAGTATTGACACTGCGAGCTAAGTTCAGTGATGGGCCGATGAGGTAAGTACCGAGAGCGGTAGCGACCGGGTTAACCCTGAGCCAAGAGGCCTATGGTCCTACGCGCGACCCGGTCGCTACCGCTCCCGGTACTTACTTCATGTGATCGGAGTTCAGCGTGGAGACGGTCGCCGATTAGAATTTGGACGCTGATTTGATTGAGGCAGCGGCCGTTGTGTTCCTGAGGACGAGCCAAACCATCCCCGCCACCAGCCGAACAGCGAGGCACCGATCAGCAAGATGACCAGCACTCCTACCAGAGCCAGCTTAAGCGCCAAACGAAAAACGCGCCGCGCGAGAAAAAGAAAAAGCGCGACGACCACAAACACGACCAATCCAGTTGTGACGGAGGTGAACAAATTTTTAGAAGGAGCGCGGACATCGCGGGGTCCCCGGCGGGGCAGCCCCGCTGGGGTGCCGTGCTGTCCGCCGGCGCGCGCAGCGCGCTCCAACCTTTCCCACAAACCTACTATCGCCGGTAGCTCGCGCTAACGGTCGTCTTAATATTTCCGCGCACGTTGAAGCCACCTTCGATCTCGACGCTGAGCGGATCGCAGGCCTTCACAAAATCTTCAAGAATCATGTTGATGACGTGCTCGTGAAAAACTTTTACCTCGCGGAAGGAATTGATATACAGCTTCAAGCTCTTCAATTCGATGCAGCGCTCGTTCGGCGAGTACTCCAGACGAATCGTGGCAAAGTCCGGAAAATCCGAGAACGGACAAATGCACGTGAACTCCGGGATGTCGAACTGGATCTTGATCTCGCGGCCGGGAAACTCGTAAGCGAACGTGTCGAGCGGATAGAGCTTCATCTCCGCGCGCGCCGTTGACCGGATGTCGAGGCCTTGCTGATTTGTTGGCGATAGTTCAGTGGTCATCGGCTGATTAATAACCGCGCGGTAAGGAGTCATTCGTTTGCGACCGGCCGATCTCGAAAATCTTAATCAATGCCAGTCCGGCGACAAAGCCCCCGATGTGCGCCGCATAAGCGACCCCACCCTGCTGAGAACCACTCCCAAGCACTCCGAGCCCGCTGATCAACTGGAAGACAAACCAGAGTCCGATCGCGACGAAGGCCGGCACCTGAGTTATGAACCACGACAGCAGCACCGTTACTCGCTTGGTGGGAAACAGCAGAATGTAACCACCGAGCACACCAGAGATAGCGCCTGAAGCACCCAAACTCGGAACCAACAGGCTGGCGGCGTTCTCGCCGGCAAAAATTGCTGTAGCGAAAACGTGGGCCAGCCCCGCCAGCACCCCGCAGACAAGATAAAAGATGAGATAGCGAAAGTGGCCCAGACGGTCTTCGATGTTGTCGCCAAAGATCCAGAGGAAGAGCATATTGCCAAAGATGTGCGCCAGACCGCCATGCATGAACATCGACGTGATCAGGGTAAGGAAAACCGGAATTGGCGTCGGTTGCAGCCCCGGCATGGCGACGCGCTGACCCGTGATCGGCTCGATCACCGTCCGATCGGGCGTGACGATGTCGCGCCCCGTTACGATTTCCCCGGGCACCGTGGAAAACGCATACGTGAACCGGTCGTTCGATCCTAATCCTTGCAAAAACACGAAGACGAATAAGTTGATGAGAATGAGCGTGTAGTTGATCCACGGAGTGGATCCTCGATCACTGTTTTCGTCTGCAATTGGAAAAAGCATTATTTCTAACTCAGACTCTTTGTGAATGTCTTTGCGCCCTTGCGAAAGATTAATTTCACGCAAAGGCGCCAAGCCGCAAAGGAAACCACAATCTAATCACCTTCAGCCGCCGCCTCCGCGAACGCGAGGTCTCCGGAAGCAAGGTCCCGACGAACCTCTTCAGCCGTGCCGAACACCCGCGCCTTGTTGTCGTCGAACTCGCCTTCCCAGCGCGCCACGATCACAGTAGCCAGACAATTTCCCAAAACGTTCACGGAAGTGCGCCCCATGTCCATTAATTCGTCGACACCGAAAATCACCGCGACTCCGATCGGGCCCAGCCCGCCGGGCATAAAGCTATTCAGCGTGGCCAGCAAAATCACCAGGGCGGCCCGGGGCACTCCGGCCACTCCCTTGGAAGTGATCATTAACGTAAGCATCATCACGATCTGTCGGCCGAAGCTCATGTGTCCAATCACCGGCTCTGCCGCCTGCGCTACGAACACTGAAGCCATCGCGAGATAAAGCGTTGTGCCGTCCAGGTTGAAACTGTAGCCGGTGGGCATGACAAATCCGACGATCCGTCGCGGGACACCGAGTCGCTCCATATTCTCCATAGCCTTTGGCAGAGCAGATTCGCTGCTGGTGGTCGCGAAAGCGATGGTGAACGGCTCTCGCACCGCTTTCAGAAATTGTTTTATGGGCACGCGCGCGATAATCATGACGGCGCCAAAAACAAAGACCACCAGAATGACCAGCGCCAGATACAATGAACCTATTAGCAGGCTCAGGTTCTTGAGAACCCCGAGTCCGTTCGTAGCGATCGTGTGGGCCATGGCCGCGCCGACGCCGATGGGCGCGAACATCATTACGTAGTTGGTGAACTTGAACATCACCTGCGACAGCGCTTCACAGCCGCGCAGAATCGGAGCGGCCTTTGAGCCCATTGCCGAAACCGCCATTGCGAACAAAACTGTGAAGGCGACAATTTGCAGCACATCGCCGCGCACCATCGAATCGATCACACTGGAAGGAAAGATATGCACCAGCAGATCGCGAAAGCCCTGTGGCTGAGTCTTGACCAGTGAACTGATGTCTCCGCCGCCGGCCAGAACGACTCCGGCGCCCGGCTTGATCAGATTCACAACGCCCAGGCCGATGAAGAGGGCAATCGTGGTGACGATCTCAAAATAAAGCAGCGCCTTCGCGCCCATGCGCCCAACTTGTTTCAGATCTCCGCCGCCGGCTATCCCGACAACCAGGGTTGCAAAGATCAACGGAGCAATGATCGATTTGATTAGGTTGAGGAAAATGTCGCGGAGGAAATAAACGTTATTGCCCCACTTCGGACTTAGGTATCCCAGCACACCGCCCACGACCAGGCCGATCAGAATCTGCGTGGTCAGCGAAGGCATATACCATGGGCGAGTTATTACCTTTGTTTGCTTTGCTTGAGCCATCAGAGTTGTTTGGCGGCGGCTACTGCTCGCCGACCTTCGCGAACATTAAGGCGGGCAATAGCCCGCCTCTATACGATCCGCGGGTACTCCTCATCTCCCCCACTTCAATTTATCTCTGAGCACGTCAAAATAGTTTCGATTCGGTGGCTGCACCAGGTTGAAGGTAGTTCTGCTTTTGCGAATCACGATCCGATCCCCCGCCTTCAGAGGAAAGCCGACCTGGCCATCCAGGGTCAGCGCCACGTCTTCTTTATCGGTCATCAGGCGTACGTCGATCTTTGAATCGTCCGGCACGACAATCGGCCGGTTCGACAAAGTGAACGGACAAATTGGAGTGATCACGACCGCATTCATCGAAGGATAAATGACCGGTCCGCCGGCCGAAAGGTTGTAGGCAGTTGAGCCCGTCGGCGTCGCCACGATCAGGCCATCGGCGCGAAACATATTTACAAACTGATCGTCGAGGAACGCTTCTATCTCGATAATTCGGGCCAGCGCCGATTTATTGACTACGACATCATTCAGCACCCGGTTACGCGTCAGCAACTCTGCGCCGCGCCAAAGCTCCACTGCCAGCATCACGCGTTTTTGAAGTTTGTATTGGCCCGCGAGAATCGATTCGAGCGCCGCGAAAAGTTCCTCAATCGGGAACTCAGCCAGGTAACCAAGCCCGCCATAGTTTACGCCGATGACCGGCACTTCAGTGTCACTGACCATCCGCGCCGCGGCGATCATCGTGCCGTCGCCACCCAGCACCAGAATTAAGTCGACTGATTTCGCCAGCTGCTCATCTTTGACGATTTCAACTACACAGCCTGTTTTGTTCTTGATTTGCTCGTGGGCTATCTCGCCCACGCCGACCAACTGAATCCCTTTGTCGACCAACCATACGGTGAGCCGGCACAGAGTCTCAAGCGCATCGGGTTGATGCGGCTTGACGACGACGCCGATGCGTTTGATCGCGGTCATGGTGACTGGGCGTACTAATTAACCACAAAGACACAGAGACCACCAAGCACAAAGTCGCGTCAGCAGCCAGGCTGGCCTTTTCCCATTCAAACCAGAACGATCCACGGAATCTCACGAACCCCCAGAACAAAACGTCTTCTTCGTGCTTGTTTTGTGTGGATTCGTGAATCGTCTTACCTTTCCACCAAACAATAGGATCACTTATGTGAAAGAGGTAGGAGGGTAGCGGCTGTGTGCGGAAGCTTTGGCTTCATTCAGCCTGGTGTCTTTGTGACTTTGTGGTTGGTGAAGTCGCTGTTTCGTACAAGGCAAGGAACTCAACGTTTCCATCCGCGCCGTGTATCGGCGATTCAATGACCCCCACGACCCGCAACCCCAACCGCTCGGCAGCACTGTTTACTTCAGCCACGACGCGTTGGTGTTGGGCCGGATCTTTGACGATACCGCCCTTGCCCACCTCGCCTCTGCCCACTTCAAACTGAGGTTTGATAAGAGTGATTATCTTCCCGTCGTCGGTCAGCAAAGGAACAATCGCCGGCAGGATCTTAGTCGCCGAGATAAAGGCGACGTCGATAGTCGCGAGGTCGAACTTCGTTTCGAAGTCTTCCGCTTTCAGATAGCGGGCATTGACGCCTTCACGCAACTCGACTCGAGGATCGTTGCGCAGCCGCCATTCGAACTGGTTGTGTCCCACATCCACCGCCACGACTCGTCGCGCGCCGTGCTGCAACAGACAATCAGTGAATCCACCGGTCGAAGATCCCACGTCGATACAGTTCAATTCATTAGCGTTGATTGGGAATTCGCGGAGTGCGGCTTCCAGCTTTAGTCCTCCGCGACTGACATAACGTGAGGCTGGATCGCCATCGCCTTTGAGGCGAATGGGCGCGTCCAGAGCGAATGACTCGGAGGATTTGTGGGCTAGTTGTTCATCGACTAAAACTACCCCGGCCATTACCAGCGCCTGCGCCTTGGTGCGGGAGTTGGCCAGGCCGCGGTCGACCAGCAATTTGTCGATGCGCTCGCGCTTCATCGACCACACTGTAACGCAGAGCAGGCGGGTGTCAGTAGCCAGACCCCGGGGGGAGGGCTTGGCACCTTACCGGCCCTGGCTTAGGGTCGGGCTTCTGATACTCAGCGTCGCGCGCCTTGCAGTACGGCGCGAGGAGCGTCGCTAAGGTGCAACTCCGCGGCGCAATCACGGCACAGCCATACCACGACTCGGGGCGCGTCTACCCAAAAGAAAGGGGATACTTTTCCGGCCATCTTCACGGCTTCAGCACTCTGCAAACGCTGCAGCGCTTGTACAAAGAACATCCCGTTGTATAGCTCCCCATCGGTCCCGTCTTCTCGATGTATGCATTCTCTTTCAAACATAAATTGCTTTTTCATTAGAGGGCCCTTCCTCTCGCGCCGCACCGCGCGAGCTTCGATATTGAGATCGAAAAGATCCTTACGTCGGGTGCTGATTGTATTGGAGGAGAAAACAGGGCAGGGCGAAAGAGAAAATTTTCAACTCCCATTACGCCTCAGGCGCATCATGCCACGGCAGCGACGAGGAGGTCAACGTCTTTCTAACTTATTCAACAAACTCTCTGTTTGTCTCCCCGTGTTTTTGGAGCTGGCAGATGCTGAGTCCTAAAAAGAAAAAGGGTGAGGCCGAAGTTAATTGACCGTTTATGGTGGGCCCTGACCTTCGAATCTCTTGAATCCGGCCGGCGCCCGGTCGTTTCTTCCAGGTTTCTTCGCGGAAAATAAACGCCTTCATTCCGGGTCAAGGGACGAACTCTTCGTTCTCGCGCCAGCTTGGGCGGGCTCGGACGTGATGTTCGCGGCGCTAATCGCCTGATTCCCTATGGTTGAGCCGATGACGTTTGAGAAAGAATAGTCGCAAAGAGATCGTTGTGTTGGTTTGCCTTGGCGGGCTGCGCCGCGACTGGCTGAGATGACGCGTTTGCGGTTGCAGCCGACATCGGCCCTGGACTTGGCAGGCGAGACGGGACCAGACGGGACGATAGGTCTTAGGCTAACACCTTCTGAGGTTTCGCGCGCCGATCCTCCAAAACTTCCACGGCTTCTTTTACCCGCGTGTAAATTCCATCGGTGTCCAGGCCGTACTTGGCCAAAAGAAGTTTCGGATCGCCGTGAGTGACAATCCTGTCCGGAACCCCCATGCGCACGACGCGAACCTTGTCCTGCAATCCATTCTCTTCCAATAGTTCGAGAACGGCAGAGCCGAAACCTCCGGCGAGATAAGCTTCCTCCACGGTAACGATCAGGCGCTTGGTGCGCGCCAGCGCCAGCAGCAAAGCGCTGTCGAGAGGTTTCACGAAACGCGCGTTTACCACCGTGGTTTCGATTCCATCCTTCGCCAGGTGATCGGCCGCCTGCAGGGAAGGATGAACCATCGAGCCGTACGCGACGATCGCAATTTCACCGCCGTCACGCAAGAGCTCGGCTTTCCCAATCTCCAGAATCTGCGGTTCTCGTGTTAGATCAATGCCTATCCCATTGCCGCGCGGATAACGCATGGCCACCGGACCGACGTGCTCGATCATCGTGAACATCATGTCGCGCATCTCGCCTTCGTCCTTCGGAGCCATCAACACCAGGTTGGGAACAGCGCGCAGATAAGCGATGTCCAGTAAACCGTGATGCGTCGGCCCGTCACCTCCGGCGATACCGCCCCGGTCCAGGCAGAACTTGACGTTCAAGTCCTGGATGCATACGTCGTGCACCAGTTGATCGAAGGCGCGCTGCAGGAAGGTCGAGTAAATCGCGCAGACCGGCTTTAGTCCTTCACAGGACAACCCGGCGGCAAAGGTTACGCAATGCTGTTCAGCAATACCGACATCGAAAGATCGCTCGGGAAACTTTACCAGCGGTAGTGAAACGCCGGTCCCATCGGGCATGGCAGCAGTCAGGGCGACGACCTTATCGTCTTTCTCCATCAACTGGCATAAGGTTTCGCCAAAGACTTGTGTGTAGGTCGGCGCCTTCGCCGGCGACTTGACCGGTGTGCCGGTTTTCAAATCAAACGGGCCCGTCGCGTGCCATTTGTAGTAATCGTTTTCCGCGGCCGGATGGCCCTTGCCCTTGGTCGTCAACGCGTGCACGATCACCGGCCCATCTTTGACCTGCTGGGCTTCGCGCAAAGCCGCCACCAGCGCCCGCACGTTGTGACCATCGACATAGCCGATGTACTTGAATCCCAGTTCGTTCACCAGCGCGCCCGGCAAAACCGCCGCCGCGATCGCGTCCTTCACCGTCTTGGCAGCATGATGGAGTCGTCCGCCGAGGGAAGGTATCGCCAGCAGTTTTTCTTCTACCTCGTCCTTGAAACGATGATAGCCGTGCGCTTCGCGTATCCGGTTGAGATATCCGGTGAGTGCGCCCACTGCCGGGGCAATCGACATTTCATTATCGTTGAGTACGACGATCAAGCGCGTCTTCAGGTGCCCGGCCTGATTTACCGCTTCCATCGCCATGCCGCCGGCCAGCGAGGCATCGCCGATCAACGCGACCACGTTATGGTCCTCGCCTTTGCGATCGCGCGCAATCGCCATCCCCAACGCCGCGGACAGCGAAGTCGAGGCATGGCCCGCGCCAAACGCGTCGTATTCAGATTCGTCGCGGCGCAAAAAGCCGCTGATGCCGCCGTATTGTTTGACAGTGGGAAGCAGATCTCGCCTCCCGGTTAGAATCTTGTGGGCGTAGGCCTGGTGTCCGACGTCCCAGACCAGACGATCATGCGGCGTATCAAAGGCATAGTGCAGCGCTACGGCTAATTCGACCGCGCCCAGCGAAGCCCCGGTGTGCCCGCCGACACGGGCCATCGTTTCCAGAATGTATTGTCTGACTTCGTCGGCGACTTCCTGCAACTGATCGATTTGCAGGCGCCGTAAATCCACGGGTGAATTGATGGTTTGAAGCAATGTCATGCGGGTGGAATTGTAAACCCTGTGACGGGCTTTTGCTATCTCACAAAAGATTCACTTTTGCGTCTTCTGTCGCGGCGCCTGGGTTCTCTACCAAGCCCTCCCTCACTGTAGGGCCACTGTCCCCGGGAACTCTGGCCCCGAATTTCTTCCGACCA